>NZ_JBIAGA010000008.1:0-263586 GCF_042869555.1 Nocardiopsis sp. NPDC006938
AGGCCGGGTGTGGAAGCCTTGTGAGGGGTGGAGCTGACCGGTACTAATAGGTCGAGGGCTTGTCCGCTGCAGATAATTGGATGTTCGCGCACACTGTGTTCACGAAGCTTGCTCGTGGCTGCTGTCCCCCCTGGTGGGGTTGAGTGGTGGTTGTGGGTGTTGGTTTCCGTGGTGGTTTTGGCAGGAGGGTCACACTCGGTCTCATTCCGAACCCGGTCGTTAAGTCTCCTTGCGCTGATGGTACTGCCCTGTGATGGGGTGGGAGAGTAGGTCGCTGCCACGGTTTTTCTTGAAGAGGGGGAGGGGTTCGCTTTCGGGCGGGTCCTTTCCTCTCTTTTTTTGTTGGGGTTTGTGCGTTTGTGAATGGTGGGTGTGGGGTGGGTGGGGTGGGTGTGTTCTGGGGTCTGTGGTTGGTGTGAGTTGTGGGTACAGGGCCTGTGGTTGCTGTAGCGCGAGGGTTCTACGGCCAACCCGCTGATCCCTTTGGGCCGGTAGGTCCTGTGCCGCTTACTGCGTACCCCTTGTGTGCTGAGCACTCCATTCAGGGCGGGGTGTGCGCATGGTGCTCTGCCCGGACCGCACTTGGCGGACGCGCTCTCGCGTGACACGACTGGCAGGAAAGGGCCAAGCACGGCACCGGGCCACCCCCCAGGACAACCGATGTGTTCCAGAGATGCGTGTCCCCCGGACTGGTAAAAACCCCCGCCGTCCGGGCGCCGCTTGCCGCTCTACGGCCAACCCGCTCTCCTGAACCCAGCACTCACGTGCACGTTTGCACCCCGCTGTGGTTCAGGGGGTTTGCGCCGTGCGGCTCACTACCGCACATGACTGAGGTACCAAACCCCTGGGGGGTGAAGGGGAAACCTCGCCTTCAGCCGCACCCCGCAGTGGTTGAGGGGGTTACTGGGGTTCCAACCCCCCGGGGGGTGCCGGGGTGGGTGGGACTCTCGCGCTGCGGCAACCACCCGCGGGCCCTCAGTCCTCGTCGGCTTCCGGGGTGTCGATGAGCTGCCGCAGCAGCGCAACGAAGTCGTCCTCGCTCATCGCCGACCAGTCCACGTGCTCGTTCATGATGGCGGTCTCCCCCAAGTTCTCGGCTCGTAAGCCTCTACGAGGCGTATTGGTTCGAGAAGTCTGGGTTGTCGCAGGTGGAGGGCGTGGCCGGAAGAGGACGCGATCCGGTGTCAGACCCGCTGCTGGAGGGCGCTCCGGCACTCGGGGCAGCGGCAGCGCTTGTTGTAACCGGTGACGCTTCCGTGAGGGATGGAGGGGTCGCGCTGGTCGCGCAGCGTCGCGTCGAGCTGTTCGCCGAAGGGCTTGAGGACGCGCGCGGTGGAGAACACCTGTTTCGGGCTGATCTCCAGCTCCTTGGCGGCGTCGTCGATGTGCTTACCCATGCGGAGTTTCGCGATCAGCCGTGACCGGGTGCTGGGGGGCATCAGCGCCTCCGCGTTCGCGATCAGCTGTTCTGCGTCGTCAAGCGGGTAGCTCATGAGTTCCTCTTGGTGTGCGGGTACGCCCTCATGCATCGTATGCGCTGCCTGTGAGACGGATGTGGTTACTTATCGTAACAAACCTGTGGTTTTGGTCGTGGGGTCATTGCGTAATGCATCGAATCGGTCGCTGTTTTCTAGAAACTCATTGCTAGATGCTAGGTGTCGTGTTTCGCTGATAGTCCCGACACTCTGCGTCATTGGATCAGTGCTATGACCAGCCCCACTGTTCGCCGACGGCGACTGTCCGCCGAACTCCGCCGCCGCCGTGTCCAGGCGGGTATGACACTCAACGACGTGGCGGAGGAGCTGGAGTGGTCCCCCGCCAAGCTGGGCCACATCGAGACCGGTATCCGCAAGTGGCCCTCGGTCATGGAGATCTCCGCCCTGCTGCGGCTGTACGGGGTGACGGGGGGCCAGCGGGAGGCCATCCTCACGTTGGTGCGGGAGTCGCGGTTGCGCCCGTGGTGGACGGAGTACGAGGACGTGCTCTCGTCCGCGTACGTGGGTAACGAGGCCGGAGCCGTCTCCCTCAGGGCCTACGCGGGCATCCTGGTGCCGGACCTGTTGCAGACGCCTGACTACACGGTCGCCCTGGCGAAGGGGCTGGGGTACGGGGACCGCGCCGCCGAGCGGATGGTCGCCGCCTACCTGAAACGCCAGGAGATCCTCGACTCCGGCTCGCTGGGGCTCTACCACGCGGTGGTGGAGGAGGACGCCCTGCAACGTGTCTCCGGCGATCTGGGCCTCCTGCGCGGGCAGACCACGCGCATCATCGAACTCGCGGAGGCGGGCCATGTGACGGTGCAGCTGCTGCCGACCTCCGCGGGGCCGCACCCGGGGCTGGCGGGGCCGTTCTCCATCCTGGAGTTCGAGGAGGACGAGGCCGACCTCGCGTACGTGGAGGCCACCCAGGGCGGTCGCATCCTGGAGGCGGAGGACGCGCTCCGCTCGTGCCGGAGGGTCTGGGACGAACTCACCCGAATCGCCGCTTCGCCGAAGGCTTCCACGGGCATCCTGGGCCGGATGGCGCTGCTGACCTGAGCGGGTCCCCGAAGTCGGGGAAGAAGTCGGTGTGAATCCGTCCACCATGGCAGGGACCGCCCGCCGCGGCTTGCTAGTCTGCTAGGTGACAACCTCATAAAGTTGCCCACGGAGCCCCCGCCTGGGGCGGGGGACCGTGCGACCGGTTTTCCAACAGAGAAAGGGTCCGGACAGTGAAGAAGATCATCGTTCTGGCGCTGGTGGCCCTCGGGGCTTTCGCCGTCTACCGCAAGATCCAGGCGGACCGCGCCGAGCTCGACCTGTGGACCGAGGCCACCGCGGCCAGCGACAGCTGATACAGGCGACACGAAGACGTGGGTGGGCCGACAATCCCGTGGTGCGACCCACGGCTTTGTGCTGTGCGGCACCAGGACCCCGACCGGTGACCGGGGAAGCTTTCCGAAGCGGGTATGCTCTCCAGGAGACCCGGGTGTCACCGGGTCCGATGGGGCCATAGCTCAGCTGGCAGAGCGCCGGTTTTGCATACCGGAGGTCAGGGGTTCGACTCCCCTTGGCTCCACTCAAGAAGCGGTCTCGTGAGCGCCTGACGGCGCGCACGGGGCCGCTTTGTCGTTGTCTGGAATCGGGTCATTTGTTTGGTCTCCCGGAATTCCCGAGGTTACTAAACGGTAGTTCGGTATCCGTTCGTGTGGGGTGAATTGGGTGACGTGTGTGGTTGCCCGGCGGGCCTGTCCGGGGGGTCCGCATAGCCCGATCGGGTGGGTTCGGTGACTGCCTGTCCTGTCCGGCATCCCCGTCCGCGCGGGGGTCTGCGTGTTCGCGTCAGTGTGAATCCGCAGGTCGTCACGGTTTTTGAGGAATGGTCTGAGGACGACCTTTCCTTGTGGTCGCTTCGGGCCGCCTGTACCACATGCAGTCACTCTCCGTGTGTGTATGATGACACTTCCCGATGAGGCAATGGTCCTAGTGGGCCATATGAGAAATAGGCCTCTTGGGGACTGTTGGCGAACTCCGGTGATCCGTAGTTTCGACACCAACGACAACGAGAAACACAGCGCGCCGAAACGAGAGACCCCCGAAGGCGAACCGTGCGGCCCCCCGCCCGGATCGCGCACCGTCCTCGCGTCGGCCGGCTGTTCCTCGTCCACCGGCGGCCGTGCCGCTCGGTGGTTTCGATCACCACACATGCTGATCTTGGGAGTGGGGCAACATGTGGAACGAGAAGATGGCGGCCCGAGCCAAGTGCCGTGAGATCGACCCCGACGCCCTGTTCGTTCAGGGCGCCGCGCAGAACCGCGCCAAGCTCATCTGCCGGGGCTGCCCGGTGCGCACCCAGTGCCTGGCCGAGGCCCTGGACAGCCGGATCGAGTTCGGTGTCTGGGGAGGCATGACCGAACGCGAACGCCGTGCGCTGCTACGCCGGCGCAAGGACGTCAGTAGCTGGTACGACCTGCTGACCAGCGCCGAACGGCGCTACGAGGAAGAGCAGACCGAGCAGGAGCCCGTGCGTACCGAGGTACCCGCCGCCGCACGTCAGTGACGCCGGGGTCCGCCGGGGAGGGGAGCCCGGGCGGATGACGCGAGGAGCGTCCCGACCAAAGTCGGTGCCCGCCTCCTCCCTTGGGGGGAGGAACGGATCAGGGGAGGATCAGGGACGCCCCCCATACCCGTGGCTCCGGAGATGCCGCATCATGGAGGAGGGCGCGGTCATCCTCGTACGGCCGTGCTCGTCAGAGCACACTGGGAGTGGGGATGGCCGTGCAGAACCCTCAGAAGCCGCCGTGGCGGAACCCGTGGGATCAGAGCCCCGCCGTGCCCCAACCGCAGATCCGGCTCACCCACGCCGACCGTGACGCGGTCGCGGAGGTGCTCCGCGAGGCCTACTCGCAGGGACAGCTGGACGAGGACGAGTTCGGTGAACGGCTCGACCGGTCCATGCGCGCCAAGGTGAGCGCCGACCTCGTACCGCTCACGGCGGACCTCGGGGTGCGGGTCTCCCCGGGCGGGGCCGGCGGCCAGCCCAGGACCGAGGGCGGCGGGAGCGGGCGAGCGTCCGAGCCGACCACCGACAACCCGTTGGAGAAGGTCGGGGCGGCGGCGGGTCACCTGTCCGCCTGGTTCCTGCCCTTCGTGGCGCCGCTGGTCCTGCTGCTGGTGGGCGGGGAACTGTCGCCCTACCTGCGTCGGCAGGCCATGGAGGCGCTGAACTTCCAGCTGTTCGGCCTCATCAGCGTCATCGCGAGCGTCCTGCTCATCTGGCTGGTCCTGCCGGCCCTGGTCTTGGTCGGCGTCTTCCTCGGCTGGCTCATCCTGCCGCTCATGGCGGCCGCCATGAGCCTCATGGGCCGGAGCTGGAAGTACCCGCTGATCTACCGCCTCATCAAGGACAACTGAGGCCGCGCCGAGACCTCGGCGCGGCTCACGGACCGTCCGGCGGGCCCCACCCGGGCCCCGCCGAGGGGGAGGTCAGTCGTCCTTGGCGGCGCGTACCGTCTCCTTGGCCTTGGTCTTGGCCTCCTTGGCGGTCCGGGAGGCGTCGTCGGCGGCCTCCGAGGCCTTCTCGCCCAGGTGCTCGCGGGTCTCACGGACCTGCTCGCGGGCCTGGTCCAGGTGTTCCTGCCACTCGGCGTCCTGCGATGCCTGGCGCATGCGGACGAGCGAGTACACGATCACACCGCCGATCACGGCGGCGCCACCGATCAGGACCCCTCTCGGAACGCGGCGGTTACCGCGCCGGAGCATCCGCAGTCCGCGGCGGCTCGGCTTCGGGTCGATCCGCTGCGCGGCCGTGGTCAGCAGCCCGGCCACCCGGGGCGCCACGGTGTCCTCCACACGGAGCGCGGCCGTCTCCAGCCTGGGAGCGGTCCACCCCCGCGCCTGGACGAGTCTGAGCGCCGCCTGGTCCCGCGCCTGGTCGGCGTACGGGCCCAGCCGGTCGGCCTGTACCTTCGCCAGGTCCTGTAGCCGGGCGAGGGTCGCCTCGGCCTCCTTGCGTGCCCTGCGACGCTTGGCAGTGATAGGCACGTCGTCAGCTCCTTCGATCTGTCTCGGGTTCGTTGGTCCTCCACCCGGCGGCCGACGTGGTCGGCCTCCTCTGGAGGCTTCCCGTCGTCCTTCCCCGTTATCCGGGTGTTATCTCAACATACGTCCTCTGCGTCTGTGATCTACGTTTCGACACCGGGGGCCGCTGATCGGGTTCAGGCGAAAGGCGGTGGACGGACGGGTAACGTGAGCACGTAAATCTCACTCGACCGAAAGGCACTGAGGTGTCGGACTCCACGGGTCAGCCCACCGCGCGGCTGAACACCTCCAAGGGAACCATCGTCGTCAAGCTCTTCGAGGAGCAGGCGCCGGAGACGGTCGCCAACTTCATCGGCCTGGCCGACGGTTCCAAGCAGTGGGTGGACCCCACCACGGGCAAGCCGTCCAACAGCAGCCTCTACGACGGCACGGTCTTCCACCGCGTCATCGACGGCTTCATGATCCAGGGCGGTGACCCGCTGGGCACCGGTCGCGGCGGCCCCGGCTACAAGTTCGGGGACGAGATCCACCCGGACCTCAGCTTCGACCGTCCGTTCCTGCTGGCCATGGCCAACGCGGGCCCGGGCACCAACGGCTCGCAGTTCTTCATCACCGTCGGTGAGCCGTACTGGCTCAACGGCCGTCACACCATCTTCGGCGAGGTCGTCGAGGGCAGTGACGTCGTCACCGCGATCACCAAGGTCGACACCGACGGCCAGGACCGCCCCCGCGAGGACGTGGTGCTCAACAGCGTCGAGATCACCCGCTAGGGCACGGGCCCAGCGGTGCGACACAGAGGAGTGACGACCCACCCATGACCGCGTACCCCCCTCCGCCAGGAAGCCCCTCCGAGCCCGGCTCCGAGCCGGGGTCGCCCCGTACCTGTTACCGGCACTCGGGCCGGGAGACGGGTGTCAGCTGCACCCGGTGCTCCCGTCCGATCTGCCCGGACTGCATGGTCGAGGCGGCGGTCGGCTTCCAGTGCCCCGAGTGCGTGGCGGAGGGCAACCGGACGGTGCGGTCGGCGCGGACCACCTTCGGGGGCAGGGCCGTCCAGAAGCCGTACGTGACCTGGACGATCCTGGCCCTGATGGCGGTCGGCTTCCTCGCCCAGCTGGGCACCTCCGAGCCGATCGGCCAGGCCGGACGGTCCCCGTTGGTGACGGCCTTCGGGATGCACGGCTACACGGCGCTCCTCCAGGGCGAGTGGTACCGGATGGTCACCGCGGCGTTCCTGCACGGCGGTGTCCTGCACCTGTTGTTCAACGGGTACGCCATGTACCTGTTGGGGCCCCAGCTGGAGCGCTGGCTCGGCCACGGCCGCTTCGTGGCCCTGTGGGTCGTGGGCGCGCTGGCCGGGTCGGTGATGAGCGCGCTCTTCGCCCCGAACCAGCTCTCGGTGGGGGCCTCCGGGGCGATCTTCGCGCTCTTCGGCGCGGTCTTCGTGATCGGTCGGCGCCTCCGGCTGGACGTGCGGATGATCCTGGTGCTGCTCGCGCTCAACCTGGGCATCACGTTCCTCGTCCCCGGTATCTCCTGGACGGCGCACATCGGCGGGCTCGTGGCGGGGCTGGCCCTCGGCGCGGTCTTCGCCTACCTGCCGTCCGGGGACTCGGGGAACCAGGGCCGGCGCACACTGACGCACGGGCTCCTCGTGGCGGCCTTCACGGCGCTGCTGGTCCTGGCGGTGTACCTGGCGCCGGTGGTCTGGACGGCGCTCGCTCCGTACTGACCGGCACCGCACGGCGTGACGCAGGCCCCCGGAGTCCGCTCCGGGGGCCTGCGCCGTACCGGCAGCCGTGACGGGAGGGACGGCCTGTTTCCAGGCATGCGAACAGAGCTACCCACAGCCTGTGGATAACCCTGTGGAAAACCTGATCAAGGCAGGTGGAACGCCCGAGAGGGGACGCCGGTGCCGTTGTCGGACCCCGAGCCGGTCGGAGGCCGCGCGCACGCGCGCGGACGGGGCGGGGTCAGTGCCAGCGCGTGGAGAGGATGACGGCCACGATGATCCCGCTGAAGCCGATCAGCAGGTTCCAGTTGTGCCAGTCCTGCATGTAGGGCACCTGGGAACCCGCGATGTAGTAGACCGCGATCCAGAGAATGCCCAGGATGAAGAAGCCCAGCATGGTCGGCACGAGCCAACGCGGACTGACCTTCGGCTTCTCTTTGGAAGGAGGCGGCGTGTAGACGGCCTTCTTCTTGCGGTCGTTGCGGGACTTGGGCACGGTCGTTGCTCCAAGGATGTGCGGCGGTCGGAACGGACACAGTCTACGCGCCGGGTGGGGCGCACGTCACTGGAGGAGTGTTCCAATAGCCCAACGGTGGCGGGGTTGCCGGGCACGGACACGGCGGCGGGCGGGGCTCCGTTCGAGCACCCGCCCGCCGCCGTCGGCGCGTTCTGCCGGTCAGTCCCTCCGGAAGACGAAGTCCCCTCCCTCCGGCGGGGTGACGTTCGGCGGCGGCGGGTTGTCGGTCTCCTCGGGGTTGTCCGGCTCCTCGGTGTCCGACGGTTCGGGGTCAGGGACGTCGGCCGGGGCCACCGCCAGCGTCACGGTCACCGTGGAGCCCGCGTTCACGGTCTGCTGAGCGGCGGGGGACTGGCTGATGACGGTGCCCTCGGGAGCGTCGCCGTTCTCCTGCTCCTGGAACTGGGCGCTCAACCCGGCCGAACTCAGCGCGTTCTCCGCCTGCTCACGGGTCATCCGCTGGAGGTCGGGCACCGGAACCTGGTCGGGGCCGGACGAGATGATCAGCGTGATCTCGTCGGAGAGGTCCGCGTCCGTACCGGAACCCGGCTCGGTACCCACCGCGAAGCCCTCCGCGACGGAGTCGTCGGCCCTGCGTTCCGTGGTGACGTTCTCGAACCCGGCGTCGTTGAGCGTCGCCATGGCGTCGGACTCCGACTGGTTCTCCACGTTCGGGACCTCCTGGGCCCCGGGGCCGGAGGAGACGTAGATGACGATGGAGGCGGTGGCCGCCACCTCCTCGCCGGCGCCGGGGTCGGTCTCGATGACCGTCCCCTCCTCGACGTCGTCGTCCGACCTCTCCTCAGCCCGGAAGTTCTCGAACCCGTCCTCGGTGAGCTGCGCCTCCGCCTCGGCCTGGGTGCTCCCCGCCAGATCGGGGACGGGCATCGTGTCGGCCTCGCCCTGGCCGCCCATGTTCATCAGGACGAACACCAGGATGATGGAACCGATCACGCCCAGGGCGAGCAGGGACCACAGGACGGCCTTGCCCGATCCGCCCTTCTTCTCGTCCCGGTAGTCGTCGTAGTCGTCGTCGTAGTCGTCGTACCCGTCGTCGGCGGGAGGCATCGCCGTGGTCGCCCCCGCCGCCGCCATGTTCCCCGCCTGGGTGGGCATCCCGGCCAGGCCGCGCTGGATGTCCGCGCGCATCTCGGCGGCGTTCTGGTACCGCTCCTCGCGGTCCTTGGTCATCGCGCGGAGGGTGACGTCCTCCAGCCACTCCGGGATCTGCGGGTCCAGCTCGGCCGGCGGCACCGGGTCCTCACGGACGTGCTGGTAGGCGATCGAGACGGGGGAGTCGCCCGTGAACGGCGGACGGTTGGTGAGCAGCTCGTAGAGCACGCAACCGGTGGAGTAGATGTCGCTGCGCGGGTCGACCCGCTCGCCGCGCGCCTGCTCCGGGGAGAGGTACTGCGCGGTACCGATGACCTGGGAGGTCTGGGTCATCGTCGCCTGGTTGTCGTCCATCGACCGGGCGATGCCGAAGTCCATCACCTTGACTTCGGCGTTCTTGGTCAGCATCACGTTCGCGGGCTTGATGTCCCGGTGGACGATCCCGTTGTCGTGGCTGTACTCCAGGGCCTTGAGGATGCCGTCCACCAGCTCCGCCGAACGCTCCGGCAGCAGCTTGCGGTCGTCGTCCAGCAGCTCCTTGAGGGTGCGGCCGTCCACGTACTCCATGACGATGTACGGGATGGAGACCCCGTCGATCATGTCCTCGCCGGTGTCGTACACCGCGATGATCGCCGGGTGGTTCAGGGACGCCGCCGACTGCGCCTCCCTACGGAAGCGCGCCTGGAACACGTGGTCGCGTGCCAGGTCGTGCCGGAGCGTCTTGATGGCGACGAGCCGGTCGAGCCGGAGGTCGCGTGCGCGGTGAACCTCGGCCATGCCGCCGCGCCCGACCACCGTGTCGAGTTCGTAGCGGCCTCCGAGGAGCCGGGGCTGGGACATGTCGTGCACTCATCCTCGTGTCATCCGGAAGCCGCCCGCGGGCCGCCGCCTACCCTGATCGTCTCTGGTTGTTACCTGTTCACGGAGCGCCACCGGGGTTGCCGTTGGGCGGGGGATCGCCGCCGTCGCCGCCCTCGGGGGGCGTCTCCGGGTCGGTCCCCCCGGGGTCCTCGGTTCCGGTCTCCTCCTCGGAGCCGTCGTCCTCGCCGTCGTCGGGCGGGGTCGTCTCCTCCCCTTCGGTCTCGTCGGGGAGGGGGCTCTCCGGCTCCGACCAGTCGCCGGGGTGGGGCGTCCAGTGCGGGGTGTCGTCCACCGGCGGGGGCTCCTCGGCCTCCGTGTCCTCGTCGTCCTCACTGGGGGTGGGGGTGGGCGAGATCTCGGTGGTCGGGGGCTTCGTGCTGTCGTTGACGTTCTGGGTGTCGCGGTCCGGGCTGAAGACGAACCCGGCCACCGCCGCAGCGACGATCAGGAGGGTCGCCGCCACCGCGGCCAGGACCACGGGGGTGCGGACACGCCGCCCAGAACCCTCGGCCAGGTTAGCCGAGTCGCCACCCTGAACAGGGGTTACGGCCGACTGCCCGGCGGTTCGCCGCACCGTTCCGGACGGTCCGGTACGCGGACCGTCCGGAACGGTGCCGACCACCATCGTCTGGGCCATGCCGTGGAAACCGGTCGAGGGGGTGGGCGGACCGGTCCCCGCGTTCGACCGGATGACCGCCGCCATGTGGGCGACCTCGCCCGCCGACGCGGGCCGGTCCTCCGGGTCCTTCTGCAACAGCGAGAAGACCAGGTCGTCGATCTCGGCCGGAACGTACTCGGGCAGCTCCGGCGGGTCGTCACGGGTGTGCGCCAGGGCCAGGGCCACGGGGCTGTCCCCGGTGAACGGGGGAGTCCCCGCCAGGCACTCGTAGGCCACCACACCCAGCGCGTACAGGTCGGAGGCCGCGCTCGCGGGCCGCCCCGACGCCTGCTCGGGCGAAATGTACTGGGCGGTGCCCATGACCATGCCGGTCTGGGTCAGGGTGACCGACGTGTTGCCCCGGGCGATACCGAAGTCGGTCAGCTTCAGCTGGCCGTCCTCGGTCACCAGCAGGTTGCCGGGTTTGATGTCACGGTGCACCACACCGCGGGCGTGCGCCGCCGCGAGCGCCTTGGCGGCCTGGCACACGAAGTCGAGGGTCTGGTCGGAGCTGAGCCGCCCCCGCTCCCGCAGGACCTGCGACAGCGGCTCGCTGACCACGAGTTCCATGATCAGGAACGCGCGGCCGTCCTCCTCGCCGTAGTCGAAGACCTGGGCGATACCGGGGTGGGAGAGCCCGGCGGTGATCCGGCCCTCCGTCCGGAAGCGCTCGCGTGCCGTCGGCTCCGCCATCTGGGCCGGGTGCAGCAGCTTCACCGCGACGGAACGGTTGAGCAGTGTGTCGGTCGCCCGCCACACGGTGCCCATACCCCCGGAGCCGATCTGCTCCTCCAGGCGGTATCGGTTGCTCAGAACGGCCCCGGCCAGTCCACCGGGGCCGTTCTGGGAAGACGGCTCGTAGGCGCTCACTACAGGACCACTGCCTCCATCATCTGGCGGGCGATCGGCGCGGCGAGCTCGCCACCGCTGCCGCCACCGTGCTCGATCACCACGGCGACCGCGATCTGCGGGTCGTCCGCGGGTGCGAAACCGATGAACCAGTTGTGGGTTCCGCGGTCACCGCCGGTCTCGGCGGTACCGGTCTTGCCCGCGACGTCCATGCCCGGGATGGCGCCGTTGGTGCCGGACCCGCCCGGGCCGGTCACCAGGACCATCATGTCGGTGAGCGTGGACGCGGTGCTGGCGCTCATGGCCTGGCTGTAGACCTCGGGGGTGGTCTGGGTGACCACCGAGCGGTCCGCGTCACGCACGGAGTCGACCAGGTACGGGTGCATGACCTCTCCGGATTTGGCCACACCGGCGGCGACCATGGCCATCTGGAGCGGCGTCGCCTCCACGTTGGACTGCCCGATGCCCGCGCGGCCGAGGATGTTGCGGTCCTGGTCCGCCGGGGCCAGGCTCGGCACGGCCTCCATGGGCACCTCCAGCGGGTCGCGCTCGTCGGGCGTCCTGGAGAAGCCGAACGCCGACGCCTGGTCCGCCAGCGCGTCGCCGCCCATCTCGATCGCCCAGTTGGCGAACGAGGTGTTGCAGGAGATCTGGATGGAGTGGGCCAGGGTGTCCGGCTGCCCGTTGTTGCACGTGCCCCCCGGGGTGGCGTTGGGCAGCGGGTGCCCCAGCTCCAGGACGTCCGGGGCGTCCTGGGTGCTGTCCGGCCCGGCGTCCAGGTGCTCGATCGCGGCGGCGGCCGTCACGATCTTGAACGTCGATCCCGGAGGGTAGCGCTCGCTCAGCGTCCTGTTGAGCAGTGGCTGGTTGGGGTCGTTCTCCAGGGCCACGTAGTTCTCGGTGGCCTCGGTGACGTCGGTGATGCTGGAGACGTCGTTGCCGTCGTAGGACGGGTAGGAGACCAGCCCGAGGATCGCCCCGGTGTTGGGGTCCAGGGCGACGGCGGCGCCGTTCTTGCCCAGGGCCTCGAAGCCGTTGAACCCGGCCTCCTGGACCGCCGGGTCGATGGTCAGCTCGACCCGGGCGCCCTCGGGCTCGCGGCCCGTGATGATGTCGCGGAAGTTGCGCACGGCCAGGCGGTCGTCGCTGCCGTCCAGCAGGGCGTTCTCGGTGTTCTCGATCCCCGAGGCGCCGAACCGGCGGAAGGAGCCCACGGCGGGCGTGTACATCGTGCCGCCCTCGTACTCGCGCTGGTAGCGCGCCGGGTCCCCCTCCTCCGCGACGTTCGTGGAGAAGGCGACGTTCTCGTCACCGATGACGATCGGCCCGCGCTGCTGGCTGAGGCGCTCGGTGTACTGGCGCGCGTTCAGCGAGTCGTTGCGGATCGCCTCCGCCTGGAACCCCTGGATGTAGGTCAGCTGGAGCATCAGGGCGGCGAACAGGATCATCGAGAAGACGCTGAGGCGTCGGATGGGTGTGTTCATCGTCGGATCACCTGGGTGGCCCCCTCGTCCTGGATGGCCTGCGGCGCCGGACGCCGGGCGTTGTCGCTCATCCGGAGCAGCAGACCGATCATGAGCCAGCTGGCCATGAGGGCGGAACCGCCCGCGGCCATGAACGGCGTGGTCATACCGGTCAGCGGGATGATCCGGGTGAGACCGCCGAGTACCACGAACACCTGGAAGCACATGGTGAACGCGAGCCCGGTGGCGAGCATCTTGATGAACAGCTCACGGGAGGCCAGGGCGATGCGCATGCCCCGCTCCACGAGGATGAAGATGACGATCAGGATCGCCATGACGCCGGTCAGTCCCAGGTCCTCCGAGAGGGAGGCCAGGATGAAGTCGCTGTCCGCGGCGAAGATGAAGTGGGCCTGACCACCGCCCATGCCGGTGCCGAACAGGCCGCCGTAGGCCATGCCGATCTGCCCCTGCACCAGCTGCATACTGCCGCCCAGGCGGTCGTAGACCTCCTGGTCGAAGGCGTTGAACCAGATGTCGACACGTTGGCGGAAGTGCCAGAACAGCTGGAAGGCGAGCGCGGCCGCGCCCACGAACACCGTGAGGCCGATGATCACCCAGGAGGAGCGCTGCGTGGCGACGTACAGCATCGCCAGGAAGATGCCGAAGAGCAGCAGCGAGGTACCGAGGTCCTTGGTGATGACCAGAAGGCCGATCGCCGCCACCCAGCCGACGACCATCGGCATGAAGTCACGGGCACGCGGCAGGTCCATGATCTTGAACCGGCCGATCTTCACCTGCCGGGCGGCCAGTGAGAGGACCTGCCGTTTGGTCACCAGATAGGACGCCAGGAAGATCACCAGGGCGATCTTGGCGAACTCGGAGGGTTGCAGGGTACGGCCCGCGATACCGATCCACCGCCGGGCGCCGTACTCGGACACGCCCAGACCCGGGACCATCGGCAGGGCGATGAGGATCAGGGCGACCAGGGCGCTCAGGTAGGTGTAGCGCTGGAGGACCCGCGGTTCCTTGAGGAAGAACAGCAGGAGCATGCACATGACCATGCCGACCGCGGTCCAGATCAGCTGCATGCCGACGCCCGCGTGCTCGATCTCGCCGGAGTCCGCGGCGTCCAGACGCCAGATCATCGCGACGCCGATGCCGTTCAGGAACAGCGCGCACGGAAGGATCAGGGGGTCGGCGTACGGGGCGATGAACCGCAGCGCCACGTGGGTGGCGAGGGCCAGCGCCCCGAAGATGAGGCCGTAGCCCCACGTGGCGCCGGGGATCTGACCGTTGAGGTTCAGACCGGAGATCATCATCGCGCCCATGGTGATGACGATGGTGACGCCGATCAGGACCAGCTCCGCGTTGCGGCGCTGGATCGGGGGGAGTGCCGTGGGCGCCTCTGGCGCGGTGGTACTCACAGGGTCACCCCGATTCCTCGGTCTCGGTCTCCCTCTCGCCCTTCGAGTCGTTCGAGGCCGTGCCGGTCGTCCCGTTCGAGGAGTCCCCGTCGGAACCCTCGGCGGCCTCGTTCAGGTCGCCGACGAGCTCGTTCGCGTGGGCGCGGTCCCGGACCGTGATGGTGTTCCTCACCAGCTCCTGGTCCGCCTGGGGGAGCGACGCCACCTCGATCTCGGTCTTGTCGACCTCCTCGGAGAGGCTGATCCCCGCGATGTTGGTGTCGATGCCCTGGTAGACGCTGACCGTCGTCCCGTCAGGGGACAGGCCGACGTAGAACTGGCTCTCCACGTACTGGCGGCCGAAGTAGTAGCCGCCGCCCGCGACCAGGGCGACCACCACCACGAAGACCAGGACGATCGGCCACCAGCTGCGCGTGCGGTACTCCGCCTCGGGCTCCCCGCCGCGTGAGGGCGGCGCGTCGTAGTCGTCACGGGTGTCGTAGGGGCGCTCCTCGTAGGGGGCGCCGTAGCCGGGGGCGGCCTCCTGGTTCGGGATCTCCTCCCGGACCGGGTCCAGCTCCGCGGTGTCGCCGCCGCCGGCGCCGCGCAGCTCCTGGGCGCGTCGGGCCGGGCTGGTCTCGTTCGGCCCCGTGGACTCGTCGCGCTGGTCGGCGGCGCCCACCGTCTGCGAGGCGGCGGTGGGCCCCTCGCGGTCGGTGTCCGTCTCGATGACGTCCGCGACGACGGCGGTGATGTTGTCCGGGCCGCCGCCCCGGATGGCCAGCTCGATGAGCTTCTTGGCGGCCGACCGCGGATCGGTCTCGGCCACCAGCGTCTCGTGGATGGTCTTCTTGCTGACCACACCGGACAGCCCGTCGGAGCACAGCAGGTAGCGGTCGCCGACCTTCGCCCTGCTGATGGAGATGTCCGGGTCGACCGGGGTCTTGCCGTCCAGCGCGCGCAGGATCAGGGACCGCTGCGGGTGGGTGGCGACCTCCTCCTCGGTGATCTTGCCCTCGTCGACGAGGGTCTGCACCAGGGTGTGGTCGTGGGTGATCTGCTCGAAGCGGGGCCCGCGCAGCAGGTAGGCGCGTGAGTCGCCGATGTGGATGAGGGCGACCTGGGAACCCGACCACAGCATGGCGGTCAGGGTGGTGCCCATGTTCTCCAGCTGGGGTTCCTGCCGGATGCGGATGGCGAGTGACTCGTTGGCGCGCTCGACCGCGCGCTGGAGGACCTCGGCCATCTCCTCGGCCCTGGGGTCGTCCTTGGTGTCGAGCTGGCGGATGGACGAGATGGCGATCGAGCTGGCCACCTCACCACCCGCGTAACCGCCCATGCCGTCGGCTACCGCGAGGAGGTGTTGGCCGGCGTAGCCGGAGTCTTCGTTGCCTTCGCGGAGGCAACCAACGTCGGAGTACGCCGCGTATCGGAGAGCGATTGTCATTTGCGCAGTTCCAGGACGGTTTTGCCGATACGGATGGGCTGACCCACCGTGATGGGCTGGGGGCGGTTCAGCTTCTGCTGGCCGAGGTAGGTGCCGTTGGTGGACTTGAGGTCCTCGACGAACCAGCGGCCGTTGTCGGAGTAGACGCGCGCGTGCCGGCCCGAGGCGTAGTCATCGGTGATGACCAGGGTCGAGTCCGGGGCGCGGCCGATGAGGATGGGCTGTGAGGACAGGTTGACCGTCGTTCCCGTCAACGGGCCCTGGGTCACGGCCAGGACCGTGGGCTCGTTCGACTCCTTGCGGCGGGGACGCTGCGGGCGGGCCTGGGACGACGAAGGAGCGCGGCGCGGTGCCGGGCGCGCCGCGGGGCGGGGTTTCTTCCGGGGCTTCTTCTTCGACTGGCCGAAGAGGTCCGTGCGGATGACGCCGACCGCCATGAGGACGAACAGCCAAAGCACCGCGAGGTACGCGATCTTGATCAATATGAGGGTCAAGTTGGACATCGAACTGCTCTTCAGCCCCTGTCGTGCTTCGGCCGGGGTGGCGGTCATCGGCGCCGCCACCGTTTCTGCCCCACCTTCGAGTCGGTGAGTCTGGGTCGCTGGTCCGCGGGCCCGGCAGGGCGCGGCCATTGTGCCCGATCGGTCAGGTCATCGCGGAGACTACCCTCCCGACCGGAGTTCCGACACAGGTCCATACCGGGCCTGACCCGGACATCGACCTTTCAGACGCCGAATCGGGATGGTTGGTTGCGGTCGGGAACGACCGGATCGACCGGCTGTTCGGGGCCGTGCGATCAGTCCCGGCGGAAGGTCATGGTGGTACGCCCCAGGCTGATCCGGGTCCCGTCCACCAGCCTGGCCTGCCGCACCTGCTGTCCGTTGACGAAGGTCCCGTTGGTGGACCCCTTGTCCTCCAGAATGACCTCCTCGCCGTCGACGCGGATCTCCACGTGGTGACGGGAGACACCGTTGTCGACCAGGCGCAGGTCGCAGTCGGTGCCGCGACCCAACAGGGTGACCGGTGTGGTCAGCTCGAAGGACTGCTGCATGCCCTGGCTGGCGATGTTGCCCTCGGCGGTCGCCCCGCCGGGGGAGATCAGCAGACGGGGACGCCCGGTCTGGCGCGGTCCCCCGCCCTGGCCCGGGTCGCCGACCGGCTGACGGACCTCTCCGTCCTTGACCATCGTTCCGCGGACGACGCCCGAACGGATGCGGAAACGCCCCGTCTTCAGACCCTCGTCCGACCTGAACTGGACCCGCACCGGACCGACGAAGGAGTAACCCTGTTCGGTCGCGTAGTCACGGGCCAGCTTGGACAGCTCCTGGCCGAGGCTGTCGGCGTAGACTTCCAGGCGCTCCTTGTCGCTGGCCGAGAGCTCGACGATGAAGTCGTTCGGAACCAGCGTGCGTCCCTGGGCGACGATCGCCGCGCGCTCGTCCATCTCACGCTGGACCGCGCTCGCGACCTCGACCGGCTGGAGCTCAGACTTGAAGGCCATCGCGAAGGTGCCTTCGATCATGCCCTCAAGCCTGCGCTCGAAGCGTTGGAGCACTCCCACGAGGTACCTCCCTTGTACTCCACTCCGTATGTGTAGACGATCGTAACCGGGCCCGGGTGCCCCTGGTTTCAGGCGCACCCCCGTCAGGGCCCTTCGGACGGCCGTTCCCGGGTCGCCGCAAACGGTGTGCAACCCACCTTCAAGCCGTGCTAGCCTTACTCATGTCGCCAGGGGGAACAGGCAAAACGCCCGCACCGACTGGCCGCACAACTTCATGATTCACACCCGCGCGGGTGGCGGAACGGTAGACGCGCACGGTTCAGGTCCGTGTGTCCGAAAGGATGTGAGGGTTCAAATCCCTCCTCGCGCACTCGACTCGAGACGACCCTGGTCGTTGGCCTTCGGCCAACTCCCCAGGGTCGTCTTCGTTGTTTCCTCTGGGGGGCGACCCCCAGACCCCCGGTGTGCCGCTCGGCCTGCGGCCGTCCTGCTTCGCGGCGCGTGAGTGGTGCGGGTCGGTGGTCGGGTGCGTGGTGGTGGCTGAGCTGGGCTTTTGGTGCTGAGGGCTGGGGGGGTGACCCCGAGGCCCCCGGTGTGCCGCTCGGCCTGCGGCCGTCCTGCTTCGCGGCACGCGCCCACGGCCGGACGGGGACGCCGTCTCCGAGTCGCTTTCGGCTGGAGTGACGGGTGGTATTCGGGTTGCCCCAACGTCCAGGTGGTCCTCCTAACGATCCTCGATCGTTAGGTCGGGGCCGAATCCGGACACCGTGGAGGCCCGGTTCCGGACGAATGGGACACTCCGGGTGTGGGAATCATCGACAGACTCCATGACATCGGGCGACCGCTGGTCGCCGAGCAGCTCGCACACCCGACGGTCGCCGGGATCGCCCGGGGCGATCTCGACGAACGGGCCTTCCGGTACTGGTTGGAGCAGGACCACCTGTATCTGCTGGACTACGCCCGAGCCTTCTCCCGGCTGGCCTGGCAGGCACCGGACGGGCACCTGGCCGACCTGGTCGGGATCGCGCACAGCACCCTGACGGAGGAGCTCGAACTGCACCGCTCGCTCTCCGGCGAGTTCGGCGCGGACCTCGGAACCAAGGAGAAGGGCGCCGCCTGCGAGGCGTACACGTCCTGGCTCCTGGACGCGGCCGCCGACTACCGGGACGGGCTGGCCGCCGTCTACCCCTGCATGTGGGGCTACAACACCCTCGGGCTCGAACTGGCCCGGGCCAGGCCCGAGGACCCCCGGTACGCGCGGTGGGTCGACACCTACGCCGACCCGGCCTTCACGGAGCTGACCGAGAGGTACGGGCGCATGCTGGAGGAGGCCGATCCCGACCCGGAGCGGGCGGAGCGCTTCTTCCTGGAGGGCATGCGCCATGAGGTGTCCTTCTGGGACACCCCCTACAGCTAGGGAGGGGGAGGGGCGGACCGGGTCCGCCCCTCCCGACCGGTCACGGGTTGAGGACCGTGCCGACCTGCTGGAAGCGGTCGATCTCGCAGCCGTTGAGCTTGGTGAACTCGGTGTCGATCTCGGTGCCGTTCACGTGCCCGGTGACGCGGACGACCTCGGGGCCGCCGACCTGCATCGTGCACATGTCGTCGCTGGTGTCGAGGGTGAAGGGTTCGGCGCCGGTCGACTCGATCTCGGCGCAGGCGGACTCTGGGTCGGGGTGGTCTCCGCCCACGGGGGAGCACGTGAGCGTCCACTCGCCCTCCTCGAACCCCTCCTCGGGGGTGAGGCCGTCCTCGTCGGACAGGGAGCGGTCGATCACGAGTTCCACCTCGGCGGACTCGTCGGTCGTCGTATCGTCGGGGGCCGGTGCGCTCACCTCGGAGGGCTCGTTGCCGCAGGCCGTGAGGATCAGGCCGAGAGCGGCGAGTGCGGCGAGGCGGGTCGGCAGTGCCGTTGCGAAGGTGTGCTTGCGCATACTGGTTGGACGGAGGGCCCGCCACGCGGGTTCCGCCGTTTCTCACTTTTCAGAACACACCTGACACAGGGGGTCACCAACATGTTCGGTGAGCAGGTCGCCGAGGTACTCGTCCACGACGTTCCCGAGGACGCCTATCTGCTGGACGTCCGGGAGGACGACGAGTGGCGGGCGGGCCACGCCCCGGGCGCCGTGCACATCCCGCTGCGGACGCTGGGGGAGCGCGCGGGGGAGGTACCCAAGGACCAGAGGGTCTACGTCATCTGCCGTTCGGGCGGGCGTTCGGCCCAGGCCACGACGGCGCTCAACCAGGCCGGCTGGGACGCGGTCAACGTGTCCGGGGGCATGGGCGCCTGGCAGCACGCCGCCAGGGACATGGCGGCCGAGGGCGAGGGTGAGCCCACGGTCATCTAGTGGTGACACTGTGACGTGGGAGTCGTTGAATTTGGTCGGATTGTGCGAAGCCCCGCCACGCGGGGCCCCTCGAATGGCACTATGACGTCGTGAGTTCCGACCGCGCGCCCCTCAGTGCCGAAGCCGTCCTGGAGTCCTCGGCGGACGCGGTCATCGGCATCGACGACCGGCACCGGGTCACCGTCTGGAACCCGGCGGCGGAGCGGATGTTCGGTTGGCCCGCCGCCGAGGTCCTCGGCGGTGAGCTGCCGATCATCCCCAAGGAACTGCGACCCGAGTACGGCGCGGTGCTCGAACAGGTGCGCGCCGGGATCCCTCTGACGATCTTCACCCGCCGCATGCGCCGTGACGGCACCGCCGTCGACGTGCGGGTCAGCACCGGCTGCGTGCACGACGACCGGGGGCGGCACGCCGGGTGGGTGCTGGTGCTCTACCCGAGCGAGAAGGAGGTCCAGGCGCAGACCTCCGCCATGGAGCGCGCACGGCTGGTACGCCGGCTGACCGACGTCGTCGCCGACATCAACGCGGACCTCAGCCTCAAGTCGGTCCTGGACCGCATCATCAGCAGCCTCACCGAGCTGACCGGGGCCGACGCGGGCGGGTTCGTCCTGCTCAACGAGAACAGGGTGGAGCTGGTGAGCCTCACCCACCTCTCGGAGGAGCTGTACGGGGTGAGCGCGCCCCTGGAGTCCAGTCTGTTCGGCGAGCTCCTGCGCAGCGGCAAGTCCGTGCTGTTGGCCAACAGCGCCACCCGCAGCCTGGACGACCTGGTCTGGGCCGACCTCCCCGGACTGCACACCATCGCCCTGTGTGTGTCCAACGTGCAGAGCCGCCCCTACGGCGCCCTGTACGCGCTCTACAGCGAACGCCGGGTGGGGCACGTGGAGCTGGAGCTGTTGGAGCTCCTGGCCGAGCACGCCGGGGTGGCGATAGGGAACGCGATGGCCTATGAGGAGCTCAAGCTCCAGCGGGCCAGGGAACAGGCGGTGTCGGACTCCAGCGCAGACGGGATCGCCGTCCTGGACTCCACCGGCAAGGTTCGCAAGTGGAACCGGTCGGCGGCGGAGCTGACCGGGTACTCGTTCGAGGAGATGGAGGGGCGGCACCCGCCGTTCCCGATTCCGGCCGCGCACGGTGAGCCGGTCAAGCACAAGAACGAGGGCGGCCGCTGGCTGGAGATCCTCATGGCGCGCATCCCCGACACCCAGGAGTGGGTGGTGGACTTCCGCGACATCACGGCGCAGAAGGCGTTGGAGGAGGAGCGCGAGTTCTTCCTGGCCAGCACCGGTCACGAGCTGCGCACCCCGGTGACGGTGATCCAGGGGTACGCGGCCCTGCTGTCCCGAAAAGGGGAGCGGCTGGGGCCGGAGGGGCGCCAGGAGGCGAGCGAGATCATCCTGGACCGCGCCCGCTCACTGGCCAAGCTGGTGGAGCGTCTGCGGCTCGGGTCGGACGTGGCCAGCGGCGAGATGACCGTGGACCGGGTGCCCTTCGACCTGGTGGAGCTGTTGGGGCAGTCGGTGACGGCCTTCCGCCCCCTGGCCGAACGGCAGGAGCTGATCCTGGACTCCGGCGGAACCCTGTGGACGGTGGGCGACCCCCTGGTCACGGGGATGGTCATCGACCAGCTGTTGGAGAACTCCCTGAAGTTCTCGCCGAGCGGGGGGACCGTGCGGGTCACCGTGCAGGAGGGCGAGGACACCGTCACCATCCACGTGGACGACGAGGGCATCGGGATCGACGCCGGTGACGAGGAGCGCATCTTCGAGCGGTTCTTCCAGAGCGGTGAGCGGGGCGACCGCCGGGGGTACAGCGGGCTCGGGATCGGCCTGTACATCGTGCGCCAGCTGGTGCGCGAGCAGGGCGGCGAGGTGACCGCGCACCGGCTGGAGAACGGCACCCGTATGCGGGTCACGCTGCCCCGCCACCGGGGCGAGGACGCCGAGCTCGGTGTTCCGGCGCCCGAAACGGTTCCGGAGGGGGCGGAACCGAAGGTTCCCACGGCAAAGGCGTAGAACGGACACGCCGACCCACGGAAAACAACAAAAACCTCAACAGCCCCGCAAGCCCTGCCACGTCGGAGCTGTGCGCGGTCGGCCCGGTGATCGTCCCCGCCGATTCGCCCACCGGCTGGTTTCCCCTGCGAGGGATCGGGGCATTTCCACCCCTGGTGGAATTCGCTGGCACACATCGGGCGAGTTCCGGCCGACCGAGAAGCACGAACTCGCGGGGACGAAAGCTGTGTCAGGAGACAACGCCGCACACGACGACGGGGGCCGACAGACGCCCCGAAAGGTCGAGCGAAGCGTCATCCTTCCCTACGTTCCCGAGAGCGTCACCGGGGCCAGACAGGCGCTCTGCGCGGACCTGCGCGCCCTCGACGTCAGGGCGGACCAGGTCGACGACGCGGCCCTGATCCTCAGCGAACTGGTCAGTAACGCCCTCAGACACGCGAGTCCGCTCCCGGAGGACACCGTCGGCGTGTGCTGGCGCGCCGAGGTCGACCCGACCGCCCCCACGGCCGACTGGTTGGAGATCTCGGTCCGCGACGGCGGTTCGACCACCCTGCCCCGGGTGTCCCAGCCCTCGCTGTCCGGCCTGGGTGGGCGCGGACTGGGCATCGTGCAGACCCTGGCGGGCCGCTGGGGCACCGAGATGGACGCGACGACGACCACCGTGTGGGCGGTGCTGGAGATCTCCGGGGAACCGGACGGCACCGCCGCGCGGCACCCCGCCTCCTCACGGGAGGGGCACGGCCGCGCCCACGGGGCCGACGTGGTCGAACTCGACCTCGGCAGCGGGACGGGACAACCAGCGTGGAGTGTCCTGCCCTGACCGGCGGACACCGCCCCACCACCCCGGTGACCTGGGGCGTCGCTGTCTCCGGGTGGAGGAACGTGACCGATGTAGCGAAACGCCGCCAACGAGGTGGCCTGGCCCTGGCCCGGACGCTACAGTCACGACTGTGGAGTTGAACATATCAAGCCGATCTCAAGATGACGTCGCAGTGGTAACCGTGGGCGGTGAGATCGATCTGTACACGGCACCCCGGCTGCGGACCGAACTCGTCGATTCCCTGGAACTGGGGGTACGGCGCCTGGTCGTCGACATGTCCAGGGCGGACTTTTGCGACTCGACCGGGATCAGCGTCCTGCTCTCCGCGATGAAGCGCTCGCGTGACCGGGGCGGAGACCTGGAACTCGTGGCGCCCAAGCCGGCGGTCATGAAGGTCCTCCAGGTCACCGGCCTGGACGAGGTCTTCGTGATCCACCCGGACATCGACGCGTCCCGGGTGGCCGCGGGAACCGGCACGGCGCAGTAGCCGGGTGTCCGTGGCACGAGAAGGGTCCACCGGGCCGAACGGAGCGGCGGTCGCCGTGGTGATCGCCGCCAAGAACGAGGCCGACCGTATCGGCAGCACCGTCGTCGCCGCGCACACGCTGCCCGGCGTCGACCTGGTCATGGTGGTCGACGACGGTTCCACCGACCGCACCACCGACCTCGCCCTGGAGGCGGGCGCCCGGGTGCTCAGGCACGCCCGCAACCGGGGCAAGGGCGCGGCCATGGAGACCGGAGCCGAGGGCGTACGCCTCACCGAGGAGCGCGAGGCGGCCGAGGGCGCGGTGCGGCCCCCCCGCCACCTGCTCTTCCTCGACGCCGACCTCGGAGAGACCGCCAAGGACGCGGCACCCCTGGTCGAACCGGTGCTCGCGGGGACGGCCGACATGACCATCGCGCTGTTCCCGGCCACCAGGCTGCGACTGGGCGGGCACGGGTTCGTCGTCCGCCTGGCCCGGGAGGGGGTGCGCCGCTCCACGGGCTGGGAACCCGAGCAGCCGCTCAACGGTCAGCGCTGTGTGACCCGCGCCGCCTTCGAGGCGGCCCTGCCGCTGGCACCGGGTTTCGGTGTGGAGACCGGACTCACCATCGACGTGCTGCACGGCGGCTTCCGGGTGGTGGAGGTCGAGGTCCCGCTGGAGCACCGCGCGACCGGCACCGACCTGCGGGCCCAACTGCACCGCGCGCACCAGTTCGTCGACGTCGCCCGCGCCCTCTCCGTACGCGAACTGGGGCCCGCCCTGCGGCGGACCTGGCGCGGAGTGACGGCGGGCGACCACGCGGACGGTCGCGCGACCCGCCGAAAAACCGGGCACATTACTCGCAAAAATCGCCAAGAGTAACCCCACGGACGCGATGCGTGGGGATACGCTCGCGCTGTGTTCACGACGATCATCGCCACCATCGCACTGCTCGCCGGGCTGACCGGGCTCGCCCTCGGCGTGTACGCGCTGTACCGGACCCACCGGGTCCGGGAGGAGTACCAGACCCTGGCCCAACGCGCCCTCGCGGTCAACGCCTCGGGGGCCGACCCCCGGGCCGTCCGCGACGTCGCCGTCCTGCACTACGACGCCCTGGAGGAGATGTCCGGCGCGCGCTCCTTCTCCCTGGCCATGCTCAACAGCCACGGCGACGGGGTGGTCATGACCTCCATCAACGGACGCACCGAGACCCGCACCTACGCCAAGGCCGTCACCCGGGGCGAGGCCGACCACCTGCTCAGCCCCGAGGAGTACCGGGTGATCCGCTCGGCGCGCCTGGGCAACGGGATCGGCGCCACCCTGCCCGACCCCGCCCCCGCACCGGCCGCACCCGCCCAGCGACGGGTCCCCGCCGCCCCCGAGGGCGCCGACGCCCTGGTCACCGTCATCCCCGGGCCGGAGACCGACCCCCGGACAGGCCCCGACCAGCCCGACGACACCGACGAACCCCAGGGCACCACGGCGACGCGCCCCCGACCCGAGAACTGACCACCCCCGGCGACCCGCTGCGTATAGCCTGAACAGCATGCCCAACCGCTACGCCTACCTCGGCCCCGAGGGCACCTTCACCGAAGCCGCCCTGCGTGCCCTGCGCCCCGAAGCCACCCACGAGTCCCGCGTCCCGTGCGACGGTGTGGCGGCGGTCTTCGACGCGGTGCGGGCCGGGGCCGTCGACGGCGGGGTCGTCCCCCTGGAGAACTCCGTCGAGGGCGGCGTCACCGCCACCATCGCCGAACTCATCAGCGGCGAACCCCTGCTCATCACCGGCGAAACCGCCGTCCCGGTCGAGTTCGCCCTGTTCGTCCGACACGGCACCGTGCTCGAGGACGTCAAACGGGTCGCCACCCACCCCCACGCCCTCGCCCAGTGCCGCGGCTGGCTCGCCCGCCACCTCCCCGACGCCGACACCCACACCGTCTCCTCGACGGCCGCCGCCGCCCGCGCCGTCTCCGAACCCGGAGCCCCCTACGACGCCGCGATCTGCGCGGTCATCGCCGGAGAGCGTTACGGTCTGCACGCCCTGGCCACCGGGGTCGGCGACCGCTCCGACGCGGCCACCCGCTTCATCTACCTCTCACGCGCAGGCACCCTCCCCGAGCCGACCGGCGCCGACCGGACCTCCCTCGTCGCCTTCATCACCGACGACCACCCCGGCGCGCTCATCGAGGTCCTCAACCAGTTCGCCGTCCGCGGCGTCAACCTCACCCGTCTGGAATCCCGCCCCACCGGAGACGGCCTCGGCAGCTACTGCTTCTGCATCGACGCCGAGGGCCACGTCAGCGAAGCACGCGTGGGCGAGGCCCTCATGGGCATCCGCCGGGTCTGCCGCGACGTGCGGTTCCTCGGCAGCTATCCGCGCGGCGACCGCGACACCGAGACCACCCCCGCCATGCGGCCCCGCACCGCCACCGACGCCGACTTCGCCGAAGCCGAACGCTGGCTCGCCCGAGTACGGTCGGGCGAAACGGACTGAACCATGTGGGGCTGTGTTTCTTTGGGGCCTCCGCTTCGCTTCGGCCCGGGGTTGTATTTTTTTGGGGCCTCCGCTTCGCTTCGACCCCGGGTTCGTCGCCTTTGCAGAGGGATTCTTCATCGTTGTCTACGCCTGACGCTCGTTCCTCGCTAGCGGCTTGACTCCTCTTGCAGAACCCTCTCCGGCGCCGAACGGAAAGAACCCCCCCTGTGGTTGAGCGGACGGGCGGATGTTCACCTGTGGTTGAACCGACGGGTGGGTGTTCGCCCGTGGTCAAGGTCGGTGGTCGGATGTTCACCTGTGGTTGAGCCGACGGGTGGGTGTACACCTGTGGTTGAGCGGGCGGGTGGGTGTTCGCCCGTGGTCGAGGTCGGTGGGCGGATGTTCACCTGTGGTTGAGCGGACGGGTGGGTGTTCACCTGTGGTCGAGGTCGGTGGGCGGGTGTCCTGCTCGGGCAGGAGGGCGTCCCGCGCGGGTCAGTTGGCCTCGGCGGGGGCGGTGGGGTTCTCGTCGAACAGCCACTCCTCGGCGGCGGCCCGGCGCAGCTCCAGGTAGAGCGCCAGCCGGAGCGCGGTGTCACCCGGACGGGCGTCGTCCAAGGCCTCCAGGGCATCGGAGAGTTCCTCGGTGGTCATCTCACCCAGCGGTTTCACGACTTCTCCCCCACACGGTCGGCGTGCCGCCGGAGGCTCACGCCCCCTGTTCGGCCCTTCGATGGGGATACGGCGCCGGAGACCGATCATGACGTCACTGTCGGTAAAAGATGTGGGTCGGGGGTGGGGCGGGCGGTAACCTGCAAGACGTGATCGACCTTCGCGCTCTTCGAGAAGACCCCGAACGACTCCGTGCATCGCAGCGGGCCCGTGGCGAGGACCCCGCCGTGGCCGACCGGCTGCTGGAACTCGACTCCAGTCGGCGCGCGGCGCTGACCCGGTTCGAGACCCTGCGCGCCGAGCAGAAGAGCGTGGGCAAGTCCGTCTCCAAGGCCTCCCCCGAGGAGCGCGAGGAACTACTGACCCGGGCCAAGGCGCTCTCCGCCGAGGTCAAGGAGGCCGAAGCCGAGGCCGGTCGGCTCGGCGACGACCTCGACACCCTCCTGGCGCGCGTGCCCAACCTCGTGGAGGAGGGCGCCCCCGAGGGCGGCGTCGACGACTTCGTGGTCCTGGAGACCGTGGGCGAGCCCCGCGAGTTCGACTTCACCCCGCGCGACCACCTGGAACTGGGCGAGATGCTCGGCGCCATCGACATGGAGCGCGGCGCCAAGGTCTCCGGCTCCCGGTTCTACTTCCTCACCGGCGTGGGCGCCCAACTGGAGCTGGCCCTGCTGAACATGGCGATGAACCAGGCCATCGGGGCCGGGTTCACCGCGATGATCCCGCCGGTGCTGGTCAAGCCCGAGACCATGGAGGGCACCGGGTTCCTCGGCGAGCACTCCGACGAGGTCTACCACCTGCCCGCCGACGACCAGTACCTGGTGGGCACCTCCGAGGTGGCGCTGGCCGGGTACCACGGGGGCGAGATCCTGCCCGCCGACGCCCTGCCCAACCGCTACGTGGGCTGGTCCTCCTGCTTCCGGCGCGAGGCCGGTTCCTACGGCAAGGACACCCGCGGCATCATCCGCGTCCACCAGTTCAACAAGGTGGAGATGTTCGTCTACACCCGCCCCGAACTGGCGCACGAGGAGCACCAGCGGCTCCTGGCGTGGGAGCGCGAGATGCTGGACAAGCTCGAACTGCCCTACCGCGTGGTCGACATCGCCGGAGGCGACCTGGGCACCAGCGCCGCCCGCAAGTACGACTGCGAGGCGTGGGTTCCCACCCAGGGCACCTTCCGCGAGCTGACCTCCACGTCCAACTGCACGGAGTTCCAGGCCCGCCGCCTCAACGTCCGCTACCGGGACGAGGACGGCAAGCCGCGCTTCGCCGCCACCCTGAACGGCACGCTCGCCACCACGCGGTGGATCGTCGCGATCCTGGAGAACCACCAGCGCGCGGACGGCTCCGTCGTCGTCCCCGAGGCCCTGCGCCCCTACCTGGGCAAGGACGTCCTGGAGCCGGTCCAGGCCGCCAAGGCCAAGAAGTAGGCACCACCGCCGAGCCCGCCCCTCCCGCGAGGGGCGGGCTCCGCCGTGTCCGGGCTACAGGTAGGGGCCCGACCCCATGTGGGGGCGGTCCTCCTGGCCCTCGGCGCCGGGGCCCTGGGCCTGGAGCCCGGACACCCCCGGGGGCAGCGCCTTGCGCATGTTCTCCAGCTGCGCCCGGGCCGCCATCTGCTGGGCGAACAGGGTGGTCTGGATACCGTGGAACAGCCCTTCCAGCCAGCCCACCAGCTGGGCCTGGGCGATCCGCAGCTCGGCGTCGCTGGGCGCCGACCCCTCGGCGAACGGCAGGGTCAGCCGCTCCAGCTCCTCGATGAGCTCGGGGGCGAGCCCGTCCTCCAACTCCTTGATCGAGGAGGTGTGGATCTCCTTCAGCCGGGTGCGGCTGGCCTCGTCGAGCGGGGCCGCCTTCACCTCGTCGAGGAGCTGACGGATCATGCTGCCGATCCGCATCACCTTGGCGGGCTGTTCCACCATGTCGGCCAGGGTGCGCGGCTCCCCGGTCTCGTCCTCACCACCGGACCCGTGGTGGTCGTCGGACCCCACCACCAGGACCTGCGGTTCCCTCTGGTCGTCTGCGTTGCTCATCGATCCCCTAGTTCGGCTGTGTCCGGCACGCTGTCAACGGGTGAGAAGGATCTTGCCTGTGTGCGCGCTCGATTCCATCACGCGGTGCGCCTCCGCCGCCTCCCGCATGGGTAGTGCGCGGTCCACGACGGGGCGGACGGTTCCTTCCTCTACCAACGGCCAAACCTGCTCCAGTACTCCCGAGACGATCCGCTCCTTCTCGGCCGGAGGGCGGGAGCGGAGCGTGGTGGCCTGGACGGAGAGGCGTTTGACCAGCATGCGGCCGAGGTCGATCTCGGACGATCCGCCGCCCATCAGCCCGATGATCACCAGGCGGCCGTTGGTGGCCAGCGAACGCAGGTTGGCGTCCAGGTAGGAGCCGCCCATGATGTCGAGGATCAGGTCGGCGCCGCCCGCGGCCCGCACCACCTCCGCGAAGTCCTCGGTGCGGTAGTTCACGGTGATCTCGGCGCCCAGCTCGCGGCAGCGGGCCAGCTTCTCCTCGCTGCCCGCGGTGACCGCGACCCGGGCGCCCAGGGCGCGGGCGAACTGGACGGCGAACGTGCCGATCCCGCTCCCGCCGCCGTGGACCAGGACGGTCTGCCCGGCGCGCAGCCCGCCGACCATGACGAGGTTGGACCACACGGTGCAGGCCACCTCGGGCAGTGCCGCCGCGTCGGTCAGGCTCACTCCGCGTGGAACCGGGAGGAGCTGGCCGACCGGGACGGCCACCCGCTCCGCGTACCCGCCGCCGGTGAGCAGGGCGCACACCCGGTCGCCCGCACGCCAGCCGGTTCCCTCGGTGCCGGGGCCCAGCTCGGCGATGGTGCCCGAGCACTCCAGCCCCGGGTACTCGGAACCGCCGGGCGGGGGTGGGTAGAAGCCCTGGCGTTGGGAGACGTCGGCGCGGTTGACCGCGGTGGCCTCCACCTCCACCAGGACCTCGCCCCTCTGGACGACGGGATCGGGGACCTCGGACCAGGCCAGGACCTCGGGCCCGCCGGGTTCGGTGATTCTGATCGCGTGCATGGGGCAGACAGTACCCAGACCCGGGGCTCGGGGGGAGGAGGTCCCCTCGGGAATCGGGATCTCTCTGTCCAGGGCGCCGGGAAGGATGCTTTGCTGGTCCAGCGCGGGTATGAGAACCCCGAGGGCCCGCCCCCCGCCGACACCGGCAGGGCCCTTCCTCCACAACACACCCCTCGACGCAGGAGAGCCCCGGTGGCACAGCAGGAACAGAACGGGTCAGGCGCCGGACCGGAGCCGCAGGAGCGTACGGAGTCGATCCGGCCGCGGACCGACGACCCGGTGGAGTTCGCGGAGGCGGAGAGCGGGGACGCGCCGGGTGCGGCCGCGTCAGCGCCCACGCCGCGGGAACAGTGGTTTGGGGGGTTCGAGGGCGCGGCACCGCCCCCGCCGCCCTACGCGCGCCTCCCCGAGGACACGCCTCCTCCGACACCCGGGACCGCCTTCCCGGCTCCGGAACCCGAGCCCGAGGGCGGGGACGACGACATGCCGGAGGACCCCGAGGAAGGCCGGAGCGCGACGGTGCGCCTGATGCCCGGCCCCCGTGACCGGCGGGCCCGTGCGGTCGGCCCCTGGGAGGAGGAGCGTCGCCCCCAGCGCCCCCAGCGGCTCGGCGGGCCGAAGGGGGAGGAGCGGGACCCGTTGGCGCCGCGCCGGGTGCCCGGCGACTCCGACGTGCCCGAACCCGAGCAGCTGCCTCCGCTGGAGGCGGACCGCGTCGACCACACCGAAGGCCTGGGCCCCGGACCGGACCCCGCCGGGCCGTCCCCGTGGTCCGCGCCCGTTCCGGAGCCGCCCGCCTCGCAGCCGCCCGCCCCCTCCGGCCGTCCGGCGCCCGAGCGCCCCGTACCGCCCCCGTCCCTGACCGGACCGCGTGAGAGCGGCCCTCAGCCCGTCTCCGGACCCGCCTCGGGCCCCGGACCCGCCTCGGGCCCCGGACCCGCCTCGGGCCCCGGACCCGCCTCGGGCTCCGGCCCCGCCGCCGGGCCGGGCCAGGCTCCCCCGCCCCTCCCTCTCGCCCGCCCCTGGACCGGTACCCCGGCGCCCGCGCGGCAGCCCGGAACCCACCCGGGCACGCACCCCGACCAGGGCGAGACCTCCGACTCCCTCAGCGCGGCCACCCTCGTCCGCAACCGCCGCTACGGGCCCAGCGGCGGATGGCGCAAGGCCGTGCACAGCGCCAGCCTCGGCCTGATCAACCCGGGCGAGTCCCCGAAGGTGCTGCGCGAACGCGAGCTGGTCGCCCGCGCCTGCACACCGGTGGCGTCGGGGCACCACCGGGTCGCGGTCCTCAGCCTCAAGGGCGGGGTCGGCAAGACCACGACCACCGTGGCCCTGGGCGCCACCCTGGCCTCCCTGCGCGGAGACCGGGTCCTCGCGGTCGACGCCAACCCCGACCGGGGCACGCTCTCGGACAAGGTGCGCCTGGAGACCGCGGCCACCATCCGGGACCTGCTCAACGAACGCCACCTGGTGTCGCGCTACGCCGACATCCGCGGCTTCACCTCACAGGCCCCCAGCAGGCTGGAGATCCTCGCCTCCGACCGCGACCCGGCGGTCTCGGAGGCGTTCAGCGACGCCGACTACCGCGAGGTGGCCCGGATCGTCGAGCACTTCTACTCCATCTGCATCACCGACTGCGGCACGGGGCTCCTGCACGCCGCCATGCGCGGGGTGCTGGGCCTGGCCGACCAGGTCGTGCTGGTCAGCTCGGCCTCCGTGGACGGGGCGCGCAGCGCCAGCGCCACCCTCGACTGGCTGGACGCCCACGGCCACGGCGGGCTCGTGCGCGGCGCCGCCGTGGTGCTGTCCATGGTCCGCTCCAACAGCAAGAGCAGCGTCGACCTCAACCGGCTTGAGGAGCACTTCGCCGGTCGTTGCCGGTCCGTGGTGCGGGTGCCCTGGGACGGGCACCTGGAGGAGGGCGCGGAGGTCGACCTGGAACAGCTGGCACCCGCGACCAGGGACGCCTACCTCCAACTGGCCGCGAACGTGGGGGAGGCCTTCGCGCGCTGACGGGCGGGGCCCGACAACGCGCGGGCCCTCCCTCTCTGGTTTCCCGAGGCCCGGTCCCGACAATGGAGGTGGAGGGGAAGAGGTGGACATGAACGCACAGGAACGCCCGTCGGCGGTCATCGTGGGGGTCGACGGATCACCGGTCGCCCGCGCGGCGCTGGTCTGGGCCGTGGACGCCGCCGCACGGCTCGGCCGACGGCTCCGGATCGTGCACGGACTCGGACTGCCGCTGGTGACGGGGACCTTCGCCGGACCGGCGTCGGAACGGTTCCGGTCCGGCGACGCGGCCCGGGAGGCCGGGCACGCTCTGCTCGTCGAGAGTGCCGAGTACGCGCGCAGCACCCGCTCCGACCTCCATGTGGCCACCGTGTTGGCACCGGAGGACGCCCCGGAGGTCCTGCTCGACGAGGCCGGGCACGGTGACGTCATCGTCGTCGGTTCGCGCGGCCTGGGCGCGGTGCGGGCGATCGTGTTGGGATCGGTGAGCCTGCGGACCTCCTCGCGCGCGCCCTGCCCGGTGGTGGTCGTGCCGGGCGCCGAGCCGGGGCCGCGCCGGGGGAGGGTGGTGGTCGGCGTCGACGGGTCGGAGTCCTCGCGCCGGGCGCTGCGCTTCGCCCTGGACCACGCCCTGGCCACGGACGCGGAGGTCGTGGTCGTCAACAGCTGGGAGGTCCCGTTGCCCGAGGACCCCGCCGCGCTCGCCGCCGGCGCCCAGCTGTCCCATGAGGAGATGTTCGACCGCCAGTCGGAGGAGGTGGTCGCCGGTGTGTTGGCGGAGGTCATCGACGACCGCAACCAGGCGGTGGAGATCAGCGCGGTACGGATGCAGGCCGACCCGGTGGACGCCCTCCTGGAGGCGGGAGGGGACGCCGACCTGATCGTCGTGGGTTCCCGGGGGCGCGGCGGGGTGCGGGGCCTGGTCCTGGGCTCCACCAGCCAGGGGGTGCTGGCCCGGGCGCGGGTGCCGGTGGCGGTGCTGCCGCCGCACTCCGAGGAGACCGACTGAGGTGGTGAACAGCGACGAAGGTCCCCGGCGCGGGGGACCGGTTTCCCCTGTGCCGATCACGTGTGTATCCGCTTGGCTCGGTGATGATGGTGGACAGAGGGAGATCACGTCTCAAGGGGGAGCCATGTCAAGCCACCAGGAACGCCCGGGCAAGGTCGTCGTGGGCGCGGACGGTTCGGACCATTCGCGGGCGGCGCTGGAGTGGGCCGCGGCCGAGGCCGTGCGCCGAGGGGTGGAACTGCACGTCGTGCACGCGCTGGGCATGCCGCTGATCGTGTCGGCCTACGGGGGGCCGACCCGGTTCGAGCCCACCGACGAGATCTCGGGGCAGGCCACCGCGGTGCTGACCCAGGCCGTCGAACTCGTCGAGAGGGAACAGCCCACCGTCCGGGTGGAGACGATGACCGCACTGGAGGAGGCCCCGCTGGCGATGGTGCGGCACAGCCACCCCGGTGACCTCATCGTCCTGGGGACCCGGGGCCTGGGGGCCTTCGCGTCGATGTTCGTGGGTTCGGTGAGTGTGCGGGTGTCGGCTCAGGCGCCGTGCCCGGTGGTCGTCGTCCCCTCCGACGGCAAGGGCAGGCCCTCCACCACCAAGCTGGACCGGATCGTCGTCGGCGTCGACGGGTCGGACCCGTCCCGCCGGGCCCTGGGGCTGGCGGTGAGTCTGGCGGCCGAGACCGACGGTGAACTGGTGGTGGTGAACAGCTGGGAGGTGCCCTACCCGTACGACCCGATCGCGATGACGGCGGCGGGACACCAGCCGCAGGAGGACGTCTTCGAGAAGCAGTCCGAAGAGCTTGTGGCCGAGTTGCTGGCCGAGGCCATGGACGAGCAGCGCGAGGACGTGAACATCGAGGTCACCGTGGTGCGCACGCAGTCGGGGCCGGTGGACGCGATCCTGGAGGCCGCCGAGGGGGCGGACGCCATCGTGGTGGGTTCCCGTGGCCGGGGCACTATCCGGGGGTTGCTGTTGGGCTCGGTGAGCCAGGGGGTGCTGCACCACGCGAAGGTCCCGGTGGTGGTGCTCCCCCGCCACGCCGACGAGGAGAACTAGGCGCCGGTCCCGGACGGCGTCTCATCAGATGAGGAAGTGGCGTGGTGCCGGCGGTACTTCACCCACTCATGTACGTAGACGCTCGCGAACCCCACCAGGGCGACCAGGGAACAGACGAACGCGGCCCAGATTCTGTCCGTTCGCAGCGAATCCTCGGCCCACAGCACGAGGCTCGTCGTCAGGGCGACGGTAACGGCAGCAAAGAGCAGAGGCCATGGCCGGGGACGCCTACCGCGCATGTGTCGGTCTCTCTCCTGGGTCAACTGCGGGGAGTGGGGGGGATCGCTCCGTGGTGGTGGGGGCTGGTCTGGTGGTGCTGTGTCAGTGCGGTGTGTCTTCCTGCTGAGGGGCCGCCCGGTATCTCAGGTGTGTGCGGATCTCCCGGAAGAGATTGGTCAGGTGGATCAGCGCACTCAGTCCCACGGCCCACATTCCTGGTGGGTTCTCGGACCACACGAAGACACCGATCGCGGCGGTCAGGAGCAGCCCGACGATCGAAAAGTTGATCAGCCACCGGTTCGCGGGCTCGGGAGGGAGTGCCGCACGCTCGCGTCTCACGGCCTCGCGTTCGAGCCTTCTGGCCTCGGGGTCGTCAGGGGCGCGGTGCCGACCGGCCACGTGCGGCTCCTTTCCCAGGCCGTGTGGGCATGGTGCTCCGGGGGCGGGAGCGGTTCCCGGACCGCCTGGACGAGGTCGCGGAAGCGATGGACACCGACCGCCCTCGCCGCGCTGGTCGAGTGCCGTCTCCACGGCCCCGGACGCACCGAAGGCCGGTGGCCCGGCGACCCTGTGCACCGAAGGTGCACGGGCCCGGAACCACCGGCCTTCGCCGTGTTCCGTGGAAGCCCTCCACCTGGGAGGACTTCCGGATTCTGCGGAGGGTATGGGATTTGAACCCATGAAGCCCCGTCAAGGACTTGGTGCTTTTCAAGAGCACTGCACTCGGCCGCTATGCGAACCCTCCAGGAGAGAGCGGTGCGCTCTCCGCCAGACATGGTAGCCCACGGCGGGGTCCGGTTCACGGGGGTATCCGGACGTCTCCGTGCGGGCAGTGGGGGTGGCGCTCTTGGGTTACTCGTGAGTAACCTTGGGGCATGGAGAAAATGGACGCCGAGACGGCGGAGATGGTCAAGTCCGGGTTCCTGGCCTCGGTTCCCTTCGCACGCACGCTGGGGGTCACCTTCAGCGACCTGGACCACGGGCGCGCGGTCATGCGACTGCCCGACAACGCCGACCACCACAACCACGTGGGCGGACCGCACGCGGGCGCGATGTTCACGCTGGCCGAGTCCGCCTCGGGCGCCATCGTGATCGGCACCTTCGGTGACCAGCTGGACCGGGCCGTGCCGCTCGCCGTCAGCGCCGAGATCCGCTACCTCAAGCTCGCCATGGGCGACGTGACCGCCGAGGCCACCCTGGGCCGTTCCCGGGACGAGGTCGTTGCCGAACTGGACGAGGGCAAGCGGCCCGAGTTCCCGGTGGAGATCGAGCTGCGCACCGACGACGGCACCGTCACCGGCCGGATGACCGTCCTGTGGACCCTGCGCCCGAACCGGAAGTAGCGCCTCCCCGGCCGGTCCCGGCGCCCCGGGACCGGCCGGACCGCGGACTGTCGGTATCGCTGGGTACGGTCACCCCGGAAGGACCGTCGACCGGGAGGCCGTGCAGTGAGACTTCGTGTGGACCGCGACGCGTTCGCGGAGGCGGTCGTGTGGACCGCCCGGGCCCTGCCGACCCGCCCCGCCGTCCCGGTGCTCGCCGGGATGCGCCTGGAGGTCACGCCGGACGGCACCTCCCTGCGCCTGTCCGGGTTCGACTACGAGGTCTCCGCCCGGGCCTCGGTGGAGGTCCTGTCGGAGGAGTCCGGGGCCGCACTGGTCCCCGGGCGCCTGCTGGCCGAGATCGTCGGCAACCTCCCCTCCGGCACCGTGCGCGTCGAGACCGACGGCCCCCGGGTCCTGGTCAGCGCCGGCGCCGCCAGGTTCACCCTGATCACCATGCCCCTGGAGGACTACCCCAGCCTGCCCGGTATGCCCGACCGGATCGGCTCCGTCCCCGCCGACGCCCTCACCGCGGCCGTACGCCAGGTCACCCCGGCGGCCAGCCGGGACGACACCCTGCCGATGCTCACCGGCGCCTACCTCGACCTCACCGGCGACCGGCTCAACGTGGTGGCCACCGACCGCTACCGCATCGCGGTCCGCGAGCTCCGGTGGAGGCCGCTGGACCCGGAGATCGACGTCGCGGCGCTGGTGCCCGCGCGCACCCTGGCCAACACGGTCCGGGGCCTGGTCAACCACAGCGACGTCGACGTCTTCCTCTCGGCGGGGGCCACGGACGCCGGGGGCGGATCGGCACCGGGCGAGGGGATGGTCGGGTTCGAGAACGGTGAGCGCGGGACCACCACCCGGCTGATCGACAGCGATTTCGTCAGGTACGCGAGCTGGTTCCCCACCGACTTCTCCGCCAGGGCCGAGGTGGAGGTGGCGCCGCTGCTGGCGGCGGTCAAGCGGGTCGCTTTGGTGGCGGACCGAAACACCCCGCTCCGGCTCGCGTTCACGGAGGGTGAGGTCGTGCTGGAGGCGGGTTCCGGGGACGACGCCCAGGCCGTCGAGGCCCTGGCGGTCGGCTACGAGGGGGAGCCGCTCCGGTTGGCCTTCCGGCCCGACTACCTGGCGGACGGGCTCAACGGGGTGGAGACCCCGACCGCCCGCCTGCACCTCACCGAGCCGACCAAGCCGGCGGTGTTCACCGATGTTCCGGCCGAGGGGGAGAACCCGGCGTTCCGCTACCTCGTCCAGCCGCTTCGGGTGAGTTGACCAGCGCTTTCACCACTCTTGGGAAAGCTGTCCACATGACTGTCCACAGGTTATCCACAGGCTACGGTCCAAGCCTGTGGATAACCCCGGGTGATCGGCCTCTACGAGCCCCGAACCACTGCGAGAATCGGCTCGCTTTTCCCTTCTGACATGGGGAAACGGCGCTCCTGTGGATTTCACGCACAGCCTGTGGATAACTCGGGGTGAGGAACTATTCGCCCTCGGCCAGAGAGGACGTCCGCCCGCTGGTCACCGGGGTGTCCAGACCCAACTCCGCCTGGCGTCCACGGCGGTACCCCGCGCGGTAACCGGCCGCGCTGTGGGTGCGTTCGGGGCGGTGTTTACGCAGCTGTGGGAATTGCTTGTGGAACTCTTCGTTCACCCGGTTCACGTCGTCCCGCAGAACCAGCTCCGCACCCCGCGACGCACCGTTCTCGCCGCTACTCTCAGTGACACCTGACTCTCCGTCATGAGCGGCCATTCTCTGGAGCCTTGCCCGGAACTCACGAATGCGTTCGGCCACCGCCTGACCATAGGCGCGCACGAACGACCGGTAGTAACGCTTGCGCTCGGTCTCCAGTTCGGAGCGGGTGTAGTTGCGCAGTTCCCGGATATCGGTCACGTGCGAGGAACTCATGAACCTGGCGGAGGCCTCCATCTGCATGGAGATCGACGGCATCAGCATCCGCAGCGCGTCCAGTGCGCTCACCGTGCCCACCAGGATGATGGTGCGGTCGGTGTTCTCGGAGTTGTTTCCGCGCACCGCCGACTGGCACCCGTAGGCGGCGGCGATGTCGGCCAGGGCTTTGACACGGGCCTTGCCGTGGCCGCCCACCCCCGGGACGGTGTAGTCCATACGGCTGATCGCGTCCGGCTCCTCGCCCCTCTCGGCGCGGGCCTCGGCCTCGGCGATCGCGTGGCGGGTCATCAGCTCTGCGGCCTTGGCGGTGAACGCCTGGCTCTCGGCATCAGTGACCGCGGGGTCCTCCGCCATGCGAAGGAGCCCGCGGACCCGCTCGACCATCTTCTGACGAGCAGCTTCAGTCATCGGCGCCGGTTGTCTCCCGTAGGTGAGGTGTGGTGCATCCGCTCCTTGGCGGAAAACATCGAGCCTAAAGCCTTCTGTTCCCCGCCACCATCACGGCGGAGCCCCACCACGCCGCACGGCGCCTACTTCTTGTCGCCCGCGACCATCGCCACGACACCGATGATGAGCCACAGGGTCAGGCCCACACCGAGACCCGCCCACAGGCCGCCGAACAGACCGCCGATGATCGCGAAGCTGGTGATAACCGACACGACGTAGCTCACCACGGCCGTGGCGCCACCGCCGATGAGGGCCGGGACGCTCGCGTACCGGAACGGGTAGGTCGCGGCCCAGCGGCGGCCGCGGCGGTCGGCCTTCTTGCGCAGCACGCCGCCGACCCCGCCGATGAGGGCGAAGAAGAAGATGCCGGTGGTCACACCCGCGGGGATACCGGCCAGGCCGAAGTTGGCGAGGAAGGAGAGGGCACCGGCCACGGTGCCGCCGATCACGGACGCTCCCCACGGCCAGATCATCGTCGCCGAGGCGACGGGAGTGAATGCGTTACCGCGCTCCAGCGTCATGTTCACAGCTCCAGTCGAATCGCGTGGCGCCCACTCTTCGCAGGGCCGTCCCCTCCAGGATGCGGGGTCGAGGCGGGCGGCGCATCAGGGCCCGTCCCTGACTTACCCCGGAGGCGGTGCCTTGGCACCTGGCCCACGCGGAAAGCCGACACGCATCATCCCAGAAGGCGCGGTCGCCGTCTCTGCCCGGTCCAACGAGCACCGGGCCCGGAAAGTGCCCCGGCCCCGGGGTTTCGCGTGCGCACCGCCCCCACCAGGGACGTCAGGGTTCCCGACACCGGGCGACGGGGCGGGGCCTACGCCGTCGCCGCGCGCAGGTCGGCGCTCAGGTGCGGCCACGCGGACCGGAAGGCGGGCAACAGGGGGAGTTCCTCGGCGGCCTCGACCGCCACCCACCGGATCTCCCTGCTCTCCGAGTTCCCCGGGCGGAACGGGGTCAGGTCCGGGACGCGCAGCAGGAACGTGTCGTAGCGCCACACGGTCAGGTCCTGTTCGTGACGGCCCAGGACCGTGTAGTCCCCGAGGTCCCCGGAGACCTCCTCGCGGAACTCCCGCACGGCCGCCTCCAACGGCGTCTCGTCGAGGTTGCGGGCGCCACCGGGGATGCCCCAGGTGCCGCCCATGTGCGTCCAACCCGCACGGTGCTGGAGCAGGACGTGACCGGAACCGGCCACGTCGGTGGCGTACAACAACAGCCCGGCGGCCCCGTACCGGCCCCACCTACGGGAGCCGTCGGCCAGGTCCACCCAGCCGTTTCCGTCGCCCTCCTGCATCAAGCCCTCCCACCAGATCGGTCACCCGGGTCCCGCGGTCGGGGACCCTCGCTCCAGGGGCCGCGGACCACCGGAATCCACGGCCGCCCTTCCGCTAATCTCTAGAACCTATGGCCCGTCCGACCTCTTCCGCAGCCTCTCTCCCCGTGTACGCGCTCAGCCTCGTACGCGGCTACGGGATTCCCCTGCTGTGCGCCTACACCGCGGGGATGCTCGCGCACACCCTGATCATGCGCGGGCTGGTGGCGCTCACCGACGTCAACCCCACCCTTTCCCTCGCCGGGCTCGGTCTCACCCTCCTCGTCACCCTGATCACCTTCGTCGTCATGTTCCAGCTGCTCAGGCCGGGGCTGCCGATGATCGACCGCGAACTGGGCACCGAGGTGGTCCGGCGCCGACGCACCGGGTTCGCCGAGAGCGAGCGCAGGGTGGTCGACGGCGTCGCCCTCGCGATCTTCCCCTTCCTGCTCTTCTACGGTGCCTGGGGGCTGATCGGGGAGCAGTACGACACCTACAGCATCAGCCTGCTCAACACCGGCGGCGTGGAGGCCTTCGCGGCCCCCACCGAGCTCTCCTGGTTCGGCCTGCCGCTGGTCGTCGCGGTGGTCGCGTGGGTGCTGCGCCGGGTGTGCGGGCGCTTCTACGAGGCCAACCGCAACCCGGTGCTCGGCGTCCTCACGGCCCTGTTCGAGGGCGTGTGGATGTTCCTGGCGGTCTTCTCGGTCGGCGTGTTCGTCAGCCTCTCCCAGGAGTGGATGGCCAACCGGGTGGCCTGGGTGGGCGTCGAGACCTGGTGGACCGGCCTGGTCGACGGGATCGGGTACCGGTTCGACGTCCCCGCGCTCTCGGTCGGGGTGGCGGCCGGTGTCGCGACCGTGTGGTCCCTGGTCAAGGAGGGCTTCCTCGGCCCCATGCTGTGGCTCACCATCACAGCGGTGGTCTACCGGGCCCAGATCGACGACCACGACGCCCTCTTCGAGGAGCGCCGGGGCGGCGGGGAGTTCGGCGCGGTGGTCAACCGGGCCGCCCGGATGAGCCGGTTCTTCGGCCGGGCCGCGTCCTCGGACTTCCGGGAGAAGTTCAGCCCCTGCCTCAACGCCGTCCGCTTCGTGCTGGGCGCGGGCCCGGTGTTCTACCTGACCTTCTGCCTGTACTTCGTGCTCCTGGACGTCGCCTTCAGCCAGCTCAACCGGTGGGTGTTCGTCCTCTTGGGCCCGGGCGACTTCCAGGGCGAGATCTGGCCGTGGCTCCAGCCGGTCGACTTCGCCGTCGACGCCCTGCACATGCTGCTCCGCCTGTGCCTGCTGGCCGCCGCGTTCGAGATCGCGCTGCGCCGCGCGGAGGAGACCAGCGTGGGCCGTCGCGTGTGGCGGACCGCCGGGCACGCCGCCCGCTGAGCCGCCGCCCGCCGAGGTCAGTCGAGCGGCTCGGGCTCGAACAGCAGGGCCTCGGGCCGGGGCGTGAACCTGTCGTCCGTCGTGGACACCGTGACCTCGAACCGCAGGTCGTCGGCGACCTCGGCCGGGACCAAGTACGTGACGACCAGGGACTGGGTCCGGCCCGCCGGGATCGCCTCCCAGTCGCTTCCGGTGCAGCCGCCGAGGACCCGGCCCGGGTCCTCGGCCAGGTTGCGCAGGCTGAACTCGTTGGTGGGCTCCCAGGACCGTCCGTCGCCGTCGAGCGCGCGGAACCGGCAGTAGTCCTTGAGCCGTGTGCCCGCGTCGTCGTCGCCCGGGGTCACCTTGAAGCCGACGTCGACGATCTCGGTGCCCTCGGGCGGCGCGGGCTGGCCGTCGAGGAAACCGGTCATGTAGCCGACCGTCTCCCACTCGCTGCCCGCGAGCTCGGCGGTGTTCCCGGAGACCGCGACGGCCTCGGGCCGAACCAGCCCGCTCGCGCGTGCGGCGTCGAGCTCGGTCAGGTAGGGCCAGACGGTCATGCCCGGCAGGAGCACGACCAGGGCGCCGAGGTACGGCAGGTGCAGGCGCTTCCAGAGGGGGCGGGCGTGCCGGGCCGCGCCGGTCGCTCCGGGACCGCGCCGCCGTCCGCGCCCCCGCCCCCGGGACCGGTGGCCGTGGGGTGCCGGGGCGCCGCCGTGGAGGGAGTGTTCCGGGGACGGACCCCGCCCCTGGTCGGGGCGGCGGTGCCGGGGGCGGTCCCGGGGCGCGGGGGGCTCCTGGCGGCGCGCAGGGGCCGGTGCGCCCTGCCGGGGCCCCGGGCCCACGGGACCACCGGGGTTCCCGTACGGGCGGGGCGGTGCGGCTGGGGGCGGGGACGCGCCCGACGGCGGCCCCGACGGAACGGGAGGCTGGCCCGGGGGCGGGAACGGTCCTCGGGGACGACCGGGCGGCGGCGACTGCGGACCCGGGGGTACCGGTGGCCCCGGCGGCACCTGGGGGCCCCAGGGGCGAGGCGGGCCCTGGTGCGGGCCGGGCGGGGGTGTCTGCGGGGCCGGGGGGCCGGAGGGGCCCTGCCAGGGCTGACCCGGTCGTCCGGGGTACCGGTAGGGGGAATCCGGGCGCTGCTGTCGCCAGTCGGGTCCGGGGTGCCCGTGGGGGTCATGGGGTCGCATGGTCGTCCTTCCCGTCCGCGCCGTCTCCGGCCTGGAGCCGTGCCGGGACGAGAGTCGCGGGACCGCTGGCGGGCGTTGGGTGGTCCACCCCGAGGTCGACCCGCGCCTGGGCTCCCAGGCGGCTGTCGTACCCCTGCGCGTTCGTGATGACGAGGGCGGGCTCCTCGATCCGCTCCGACGGGACCTCGAACACGAACGCGCCGTGCAGTGTGAGGCCGGGGGAGAGCACCTGGCGGTCCAGGCTCTCGGAGAACCATCCGCGCTCGACGTACGTGGTGCCGTCCTTCATGAGCAGTTCGGACCGCAGGTTCCCGATGGGCTCATGCGCGGCCGTCACGTCGGCCCACACCACCACCCACACGCCGTTGGCCTGGACCGCCCCCGCCTCGTCCGGCACCTCCAGCGAGGAGACCAGCTCGGTCTCGGTGACCCGGACGGTGAAGTCGTCGGCGTCCACGGTGGTGCCCGCGTCGCCCTTGGTGGTGATCGGGCCGGTCATGTCCTCGTCGCTCACCACGAAGCGTTGGAGGACGGCGATGAGGACCACCAGGACCACGCAGGTCAGGATGGAGAGGGCGCGGTTCACGGGCTGGTTCCCTCCAGGGGGACGCCGACCGCGCCCACCGCCGCCTTGTCGTCGGTCGCCCACAGGACGCCACCGCCGCCCCGGGAGTGCAGCTTCTCGACCTCGTGCACGGTGACCACGGCGCCCTCGATCCCGTCGGCGTCCACGCCGTCGGGCAGGTCCCAGGAGAGGACCGCGTCCGCCTCGGGCATGTGCGGCTGGAAATGGCTCACCAGGCCGTCGGGCCTGCGCTGGAAGAACACGGAGGGTGACTCGGCCCGCTCACCCGAGGGTTCCAGGGTGAGGACCACCGAGCGCGCGGCGTCGGCGACGAAGACCGGACGTTCGGAGCCGTGCATCTCGATGTCCGCGCGCAGCTGGACCGTGTCGCCGAGCTCGTCGGAGACGACGCGCACCTGGTGCGGGGAGATCCGGATCAGGGCGTTCTCCACCTCGGTCCCGGCCCCGGCGGGCTCGGCCACGGCGTCCGCCCTCTCCAACCCGCCGAACGCGGCCACGCCGAGGAGGACGACCGCCCCGGCCGCGCCGACCAGGGACACGAGGGCGAAGCGCGCGAAGGGGTTCGCGGGGAGGGGAGACCGACGCGGGACGTCGGCGTCGGGGACATGGTGTGCCACGAGGCGCAAGTGTAGGCCCAACCTGTGACAACACCATCGGTGTCACCCCGTATAGAGACGAACGTGGCCGGAAGAGGACAGGGGGTGCGACGTGGGAGGGTGCGGCTGACCGTTCCGGGTGCTCCCGAGGGCCCGGTACCGTCCCGGTGCGGCCGGAGGCGCGAACGGGTGGTTCGCCGGGGTCCGTCCGGGGTAGGTGTGGTGATTGCGTCGCTCGGCTTCCGAGCCGCCGTTCGTTTATCGAAAACCCCGACACCGATCCTCCCGACGCCTCTCCGCGACAAACCGAAAACGCGGAGCGCGCTGCCGCCCCGTTCCCAAGCGTCGGGCGGAACCGGGAAAACCTCCCGGGCCGGAGGGCGAACAGCCGGTAACGAGGGTGTGACCTTGGGTCTTTCCGTTTCGGTTGAAAGCCGGTTGAAAGCGGAGCGGAAGAGGATCTCTCTAGTGTGGATCACGTTCGTCGGACCGGTAGTCGCGTGAGGACGGCTCGCGGCTCCCAGCGGGTCCGGCGTCCGCCGGACACATGCCATCCGTGGCGTAGCTGAGGCGGTAGCGCCACGGATGGCGGCTCCGCCGGAAGGCGGTGCCCCTTGATGCTTCGTAGACGACGTAGGGCCACGTTGCGGCTCTACGCGAGTGCCGTACGCAAAGGAGTTCGAGTGCCGAAGATGCTGACCCTGGACGAGCAGTTCGAAGCGATCGTCTCCGGCGTGACGCCGGAAGCCAAGCTGGACCCCTACCGGGAGCCCGCTCCGCAGGAGAACGTCCCCGCCGAGCGCGAGGACGAGCCGGAGGAGAAGAAGGAAGAGAAGTAGTCAGACCTTTGAGGGGTCACGCTCCGAGTACTGGAGAAGAGGGGGGTACTCGGCACGGACGGCCCCGGCACATTCCGAATTCCACAAGGGGTCCTTGCTAGGGTTGCTCCTTGTGGAATTCGGCGTGCTTGGCCCCATTGCCGCGTGGTCCGAAGGTCGATCCCTTCCTGTCGGTGGACCACGCCAGCGGTGTGTTCTGGGCGCGCTTCTGGTGTACGCGGGGCGCGAGGTCACCTTCGACCAGCTGATCGGCTACCTGTGGAGCGACGACCCCCCGCGCACCGCGCGTTCGGTCATCCAGGTCCAGATCTCCCACCTGCGCCGGGCCTTCCCCGGAACGATCAGCACCACGTCGGGCGGGTACCTGGCCGACGTCGACCCGGCCCGGATCGACCTGCACCGGTTCCGGCGGCTGCGGGAGGCGGCCGACCCCGCCGAGCCCGAGGCGGCCCTCACCCTGCTCGCCGAGGCGCTGGAGTGCTGGCGCGGGGTCCCGTTCTCCGGGGTCGGGTCCGAACACCTCTACTACTCGGTGGTCTCCCCCCTCCTTGAGGAGCGCTGGGCGGCGGTGGCGGACTGGGCCGCCTACGCGGTGTCGCTGGGCCGCGCGAGCGAGGCGGTTTCCTACCTCACACCGATCGTCCGGGAGGAGCCGCTCAGGGAGCGGCTGCACCACCTCTTCGTCACCGCCCTGTGGCACAGCGGAGAGCGGGCGGCGGCGCTCTCGGCCTACGAGGAGATCCGCTCCCGTCTGGCGGACGAACTGGGCGTGGACCCCGACCCGGATCTGACCGCACTGCACACCCGGATACTGCGCGCCGACACCGTCGAGCAGACCCCGCCCAAGGGACTGCCCTCCACGCTCCCCCCGGTCAAGGACCAGTTCGTGGTCCGCAACGACCTGCCCCGGGACACCCCCGACTTCGCCGGGCGGCGGGAGACCCTGGCACACCTGGTCGGCGTGGGGACCTCGGAGGACGACCGGGCCCGGGTCTGCGTGATCTCCGGCAGCGGCGGCTCCGGGAAGACGACCCTCGCCGTACGGGCCGGACACGAACTCGTGGACCTCTTCCCGGACGGCCAACTGTTCATCGACCTCTACGGGTACACGGCGGACAAGCGTCCCCTGGACGAGGGCACGGCGCTGGGCGCCCTGTTGCGCGCGGTGGGCGTGCCCGTCGAGGACCTGCCCGACTCGGTGGACGAACGCTCGGCGCTCTGGCGGGCCACCCTGCGGGGTCGACGGCTGCTCGTGGTGCTGGACAACGCGGTCAGCTACGCGCAGGTCAACCCCATCCTGCCCTCCGCGGAGGGCACGCTCACCCTCGTCACCACCAGGAACGACCTCGGCGGGCTCGGGGGTACGGACTACGTCTCCCTCGGCATGCTGGGGGAGGAGTCGGCGCTGGAGCTCCTCGGCAACGTTCTGGGAGAGGAACGGGTCCTCAAGGAGCGCGAGCAGGCCCTGCGCGTGGCGCGGATCTGCGGCGGGCTCCCCCTGGCGCTGCGGGTGGTCGCCGGACGGATGCTGAGCAGGCCGAAGTGGTCCTTCGGACACGTCGAGCGCCGACTGAGCGAGCAGAGCCGCCGCTTCCGCGAGCTCCAGATGGACGGCCAGAACGTCGAGGCGGCGATCGACCTCTCCTACCAGAGCCTCGACCCGGCGCAGCGTCGCGCCTTCCTCCTGCTCGGGGTGCTGATCGGCACCACCGTCGACCTGCACGGGGCGTCCGCCCTGCTGGACCTCGAGCCCGAGGACACTGACGACCTCCTCCAAGGGCTCGTGGGCGTGTGCCTGCTGGAGGAGCCAGCCGGCGACGTGTACCGGCTGCACGACCTCATAGGCGACTTCTCCCGTTACCGGGGAACGTCTGATCTGGACCCCGTCGAGGTCGGCGCGGCCCGGGGCAGGCTCGCCGAGCAGTACATGACCGTCTCGCAACGGGCGGCCGACCTGTTGGGTCCGCGCGCGCACGGCAGCCGGGATGAGGCCGGAGGTTCGCGGTACCGGACCGAACTGCTCGACCGGGCCGAGGCGGAGGCCTGGTTCGACCTGCACCAGGACAACATCGCCGACGTCATCGACTTCTACAGCGACGGGGAGAGCGTCGAGGAAGCCTGGGTGATGGCCGAGGCGGTGTGGCGGTTCTACGCCCAGCGCGGCCGGATGGGCCACCTGCTCACCTCGCAGGAGAAGGCCCTGCGGGCCAGTGAGAGGCGGGGGAGCCAGCGGGGCCGCGCGGTGACCCTTATCGGCATGGGGATCGCGCACTGCCTCTCCGGGCGGTTCGAGAGCGCGCTCTCCTTCCTTCGCGAGGCCCACGGGCTCCTGGAGGACCTCGGTGACGAACGCGGGATCATCCGCGCCCTGGCCAACCTGGGCATGGTCTACGAACGCATGGGGTGGTTCGGTGAGGCTGCCAAGTGCATCGAGGGGGTCCTGGATCACGCGTTGTCTCAGGGGGACAAACAGCTGGAGGTCATGCAGCGCGGCAACCTGGCGATGCTGTACCAGAACCTGGGGCGGCACCGGGAGGCCCTTTCCCTGGCCCAGGGGCTCCTGGGCTCGGGCGTAGACGAGCGGCAGGAGAACAGTGGGCTCCAGGCGATGCTCGTCGTCGGTGAGGCCAGAACCGCGCTCGGAGAGTTGGAGGGTGCCTACGAGGCCCTGCGGACCACGGTGGAACTGGCTCGGGGCAAGAGTATGAAGGAGATGTACGCCCACAACTCCCTGGGGGTCGCATACCGGGCCGGAGGGAGGTTCGCGGAGGCCGTCACGGAGCACCGGACGGCCCTGGAACTGGCGGACCGCAGCGGCAACCGCAGCGCGGACTCCGAGATCCTCACCGACCTCGGGATGACCCACGCCGCCGCCGGTGAGCACGCCAAGGCCGGACGGACCCTGGAGAAGGCGCTGGCCAACGCACGTGAGCGGGGCGAGCGCTACGTCGAGGCCCGGGCCTCGCTGGCGCTCGGGCGGCTGCCCGCACCGGACATGGACGCCGCGCGCGCCCGGGAGCTGCTCACCGACGCGCTCCGGATCTTCGAGGAACTGGGGCTGCCGGAGGTCGAGCGGGCGCGGGAGGCGCTCAAGGACCTCTGAACCCCTCCCCGGTCCGCGCGTTCAGCGTCTCGGCGCCCTCGAACCCTTCGATCCCCTGGACGTCTTCGACGGCTTCCAGCCGCCGTGCCTGCGCAACGACCTCAGGTACAGGGTCGAGGGCAGCTGCCGCACGCCCGAGGGCAGGCGCGGGTACACCGACCGGGTGAGGCGCATCAGGCGGTCGAAGCGGCGCTGCCGCGCCGGGGACCACGGGATGCCGTACTGTCCGCGCAGCTCCGGATCGAGCAGCCCGCCGCAGAGGAACCGCTGGGCCCGGCACATGGGCCGTAGGATGGGGTTGTCGGGGCGGAACAGGCTCCGGGACAGCGCCAGGGCGTCCTCACCGACGTCCAGGCGGGCGTAGGCCCGTTCCCAGTAGTCCGCGAACTCCCGGGGGCTTTGGGGCCACCGTTCCTGGGGTAGGCCCAGTGCGGTGGCGTAGACCGCGGTCTCACGGAGGAACACGGCGCGCTCCTCCTCGGTCAGGTCGGCCACGGTCAGCTCGTACAGGCGCACAGCGCTGTGGTACAGCGTGGCGCCGACCCACAGCAGCAGGTCGGGGTCGAGGGCGTCGTAACCCGGCCCCCGGACCCTGCGGTGCATGGCGCGGACGATGGACTGGACGCGCTCGCGCTCCTCGTCGGTGCCCAGGGCGGTCCCGTACACGTAGTACAGCGTGCCGCGCAGCCGATCGAGGGGGCGTGCGGCGAAGTCGCTGTGCGCCGCCACGCCTCGGGCGACGCTCGGGTGGGCGATCTGGAGCAGGACCGCGTACCCGGCCCCGGCCAGGATGCTGGCCTCGGAGTTGAGCCGCCGCAGGACCGGCGGGCTGTGGGATCGGTTCATGCCTGGATCGTAGGGCAGCGCCCCGCTTCGCCGCAGGTGACGCGCCCACCCGGGTTTGCGGTGCTTCCTTGGTGTTCGTCTTCTCGGGTCTCCTCCACGGACCGGGCCACCTTCCGGGGCGCCCTCCGGGCCGCCCCGACGCGTTCCAGGACGTCCGTGTCGGCCGCGCTCCGGTCGACGGCGCCGACCGGAGCGCGGCCGACGAGCGCCGGGTCCTCGACCCGTTCACCTTGTGGGGGAAGGTGAATGTCACCTCCGAGTGAGGTCTGGTGGGACGTCATGACGGTCTACCTCTTGGTCCAGTCCCCTCACGTCGGCCCGGTGCCGGACACCGACCGGTATCGGTCCTGCTCGGGACGCCCGCCGGGGTTCCCACCCGCCCGTACCAGCGCCGGAAGTCGCGCCACTGGGCCGTTCCACTGGTACGGGTGTCACAGCACACCCACAGGTAACAGGGACCTTGACGACGGGTGACGGGCTCTTTACCGTCCTCGGTACTGGGTGGACGGAGGCTCCCGAAACCCACGGGAACGTTCCCGGGCACCCCGCCCGGGCCCACGGAAATAACCGGCTGTGGGTGCGTCCCACCCGCCCTGGTCCGGAGACGGTCCGGGTCACCCCGCTACGGCCCCCAGGGTCGTGACCCAGAAGAAGGGCTCCCTCATGAGCATCAGCAGCAAGATCCGCTCGACCGCGGCCGTCGGTGCCGCCACCGCCCTGGCCTTCACGTTGATGCCCGCGGGCACCGCCAGCGCGCACGGCTACATCAACAATCCGCCCAGCCGCCAGGCCCAGTGCGCCGCCGGAACGGTCTCCTGCGGCCCCATCCAGTACGAGCCGCAGAGCGTCGAGGGCCCCAAGGGTCTGATGAGCTGTTCGGGAGGCAACGCCGCCTTCTCCGAGCTGGACGACGACAACTACGGCTGGGACGTCACCCCGGTCGGCAACTCCGTCACCTTCGACTGGACGATCACCGCCCGGCACTCGACCAGCACGTGGGAATACTTCATCGACGGCCAGCAGATCGAGAGCATCGACGACGGCGGTGCGCAGCCGCCGGCGAACTTCTCCCACACCGTCGACCTCTCCGGCTACAGCGGTGAGCAGACGGTGCTGGCGCGCTGGAACGTGGCCGACACCCCGATGGCCTTCTACGTCTGCGTCGACCTCAACGTCGGCGCCCTCTAGGCACCCGGAGGCCCCCTCCTCCGCTCGCCGCGACGCCCCCGACCGGGCGTCGCGGCCCCCGCCCCGGACCGGCCGAGCCCGCTCCGGGGCGTTTCGCGCCCCCCGGGGCGGCCGGGGTTCCCGAACGGGTGAAAGAGGCCGGTATCGGCCTTGACGGCGCTCGTGTCCGAGTCGCTCCGAACCTCCGTGAGACCATGCGGGAGACAGGACCCACGACTCGCGGACGGACCCTCTCTCGTATGGGACACCCCTTCCCTCCTGCCCCTCATGGCCCTCACGGCCACCAGGGGCAGCCCCCGCCCGGTCAACCGACCCCGACCGGTCAGCCCCAGTTCCCCCAGGCCCCGTTCGGCGGCCCCGGGCACCACCCCCCGCCTCCCGGATCTCCGGGCCCGCCCGGCCCGCCGGTCCCCCCGGGCCAGAACCCGGCCCCCGATCGGCGTCCCCGGACCGCACTCACGGTGGCCCTCACCGCCGCCGTCACCCTGGTCGTCGCCGGCTCCCTGACCTGGGTGGCCACCTCCGCGACCGGTTCCTCCGCGAGGATCGGTTCCGCGACCGGCCTGCCCTCCGGTGACCCCTGCGCGACCGTCACCGACCAGAGCCTCTCGGGGATGGACGGCGAGGTGAGCAGCTGGAGCGTCAGCACGTACTCCAACGGCTGCACCTGGAGGGTCTCCCTGGGCGGGGAGGAGAACGTGTACCTCTCCCTCAACCGCTCCGTGCCCCTCTCCGGAGGAGACGCCGCGCTGGCCGAGGAACGGGACACCGAGAACGAGGGCGTACCCGCCGACAGCGACGAACTCTTCGCCGCCGCCGTCGACCGGGCCGTCAAGCATCCGTTCTACGAGGAGACCGACCCGTCCGACACGTGGGACCGACCGCTGAACTTCGGAAACGAGAGCACGCTGGTCCTCGCGCACTTCCCCGACGGAAGCGGCGGGTCGCAGCACCAGGCGGCCACACTCGTCGTACGCGACGGACGCCTGGTGAGCACGGTCAACTTCCTGCTGACCTCCCCCGAAGAGGACATGGACCTGAACACCGCCGAGGAGGTCCTCTCCGACGTGGCCGCCGACATCTTCGGGTAACCCCCCTTCCCACCGTCGCGCGGGCGTCGCGCAGAACCAGGAGAACAGCCGTGCACGACGGCCATCCACAGCAGTCGTTCCCCCCACCCCCCGGGCCCGGCGGTCCCGTGCCCGGGGCGTTCCAGGCCCCGCCGCCCGGCCAGCCGCCCACGGGACCGCCCCCCGCCCCGGGCCCGGCCCCGACACCGGCCCCCCGCAGAAGGGGGACCGGACGCACCATCGCGATCACCGCTGCCGTGACACTGGCGGCCTACGGCCTGGCGGCCGGGGGCTACTGGGCGGTGACCTCCTCGTCGAGCACCGCCATGGCCGGTCCCGAGACCGACCGGCCAGCCATCGACCCGTGCTCCGTCCCCGGCGGCTCCGACCTCCGTTCGCTCAGTGCGGCACTGCCGCAGGCCGCGTTCTCCGAGGCGTACGCGGCCTGCGGGTGGGACGTCGAGTTCGCGAGCGGGGACCAGGGGTACCTCGGAGTCTCCTTCTACTTCCCCGAGTACGAGGAGAGCTCGTCCGAGCTGGACGACGAGGAGGACCTGCCGAAGGCGGAGCGGGATTTCGACCGTGAGAGGAGCGAGTTCCTCGACGGGGACATCTCCTCGTACAGCTCCCTGGAGGTCCTGGAATCGCGTGAGCTCGACCTCGGGGACGAGGCGCTGGTCGCGCACTTCACCCGGGGCTCCGAACCGCCGGTGAGCCAGGCCAGGGTGCTCATCCGGCAGGGGGACGGTCTGGTCGAGGTCAACTTCCGGGAGATCGGGGACGAGGGCGGCAACGGGGTCGACTTCACCGTCGGGGAGGACATCCTCATCGGGATCGCCGAACAGGCCCTGTCCCACCTGGAGTGAGCCCCGCGGGCCCGGGGCGGCCGCCCCCGACCCGGGCCCGCGCGGGTTCGTCCGGTTCCTTCGGGAAAGGACCCCACTGGCAGGGTTCCCGAAGGAAGGCCACCGTATGAACCGTTCCACCGAGACCGCGTCCGTCTCCGTCTTGTCCGGCCTCGACACCGGGCGCGCCCACCGGATCTACCGGCACCTCCACGCCCACCCGGAACTCTCGATGCGGGAGCACGCCACCGCCGATTTCGTCGCGGCGGAACTGGACGACCTGGGAGTCGAGAACTTCCGCTGCGGCGGCACCGGGGTGGTCGGCGTGGTCCGCAACGGTGACGGGCCCGTCGTGGCCTTCCGCGCCGACACGGACGGTCTGCCCATAGCCGAGGACACCGGGCTGGAGTACGCGAGCACCGCCACCGGTGAGCTGGACGACGGCACCACGGTGCCGGTCATGCACGGTTGCGGGCACGACACCCACGTCACGTCCCTGCTGTCGGCGGCCCGCGCGCTGGTCTCCCGCACCGACGTCTGGTCGGGGACGCTCGTGCTGGTGTTCCAGCCCGGCGAAGAAGTGGCGGCGGGGGCGCGGGCGATGGTCGACGACGGGCTGTGGGAGCGCGCCCCGCGCCCCGAGGTCGTCCTGGGCCAGCACGTCATGCCGCTCCCGACCGGGACGGTCGCCCTCTCCCACGGCGTCGCGATGGCCATGGCGGACGCGCTGCGGGTGACGGTCTACGGCAAGCAGTCCCACGGTTCGCGACCGCAGTCCTCGATCGACCCGATCGTGCTCGGCGCGCACATGATCACGCGGCTTCAGACGATCGTCTCCCGCGAACTCGACCCCCGCTCCCCGGCCGTGGTCACGTCCGGGACCTTCCACGCGGGCCTCAAGGAGAACATCATCCCGGACCGGGCGGAGTTCACCCTGAACATCCGTGCGTTCGACCCCGAGGTCCGGGAGCGGGTGCTCTCCGCCGTCCACCGGATCGTCTCCGGGGAGGCCGCCGTCTCAGGCGCCCCGGAACCGTTGGTGGAGAGGGTCTACTCGTTCCCCCGCTGCCACAACGACCCGGACCAGGCGGCGCGCGTGGAGTCGGCGCTGCGCACGGAGCTCGGCACGGAGAACGTCTCCGTGGCCGAACCGGTGATGGGCAGTGAGGACTTCGGCCACCTCGCCGACGCCATCGGGGTTCCCTCGGTCTTTTGGATGTTCGGCGGGTTCGACCCCGCCCCGGGGGAGGAGGCCCCGGTCAACCACTCGCCGTACTTCGCCCCGGACATGGAGTCGACCCTGGCCACCGGCACGCGCGCCGCCGTCGCGGGCGTCCTCGCCTACCTCGGCACCGCCTGAGGGGCCGCCCCGGACACGACGAAGGCCGGTCCCGTGGGACCGGCCTTCGTGCTCTGTCGGGGTGGCGGGATTTGAACCCACGACCTCTTCGTCCCGAATGTATACAGAACCCCAGGTCAGACATGGTGCACCCTATCTGACCTGGGGTTCTCTGTTTCGGGGTGTAACCCGTTGACCTGCTATGTCGCGCGGAGTAGACGGCCCGTAGTGCACAACAGTGCACGCTCGACGGGCGCCTGCTGACCTCTTCGCGGGGCGCGAAGTGACGTCTGGTACCCAGGCGGAGTAGGTCTTCAAAGTCAGAAGTCAGCTCGGGGGTCGTTGGTACTGGTCGACCGTGGCCTTCGTGGTTGAGGCGTCCTGAAAGACCAGCTCCCACGGTCCGGTGTTGACGTCGAAGTCCTTGCCGAAGCCGACCCACTTCCCGGACATACGGCGTCCAGTCGGTTCGATCAGAAGCTGGATCGCGCCGTGGTAGCGCGCCCCCCGGTAGTACCCCTCTTCTGCTGTCTGTTCTGTCCATGTACCTGTGCAGACGGCTCCGTCAATCGTGAGATCCATAGTCAGGGGTGAGTCGGAAGATCCGGGAACACTGTGAATCGTGAGTCGGTCGGCGTGTTGGAACAGTACGACGTAGTGCTTTCCGGTGTATGTGGAGCCTCGGCCGTTGCTGACGTAGTCGTACCGGGAAAGCCAGATCCCGGAGTAGTTGCCATGCTTATCTACCTGCGCGGACTCGTTTGGCGAGCCATGGGGAGAGGCCATGTCCTTGTCCTGTCCTCTGTCATGACCGACGGCGCCTGCTCCCAGTGCCGTCAGCGCGAAGCCGAGGGATTCGATGGGAACGCCTAAGACGCCCTCTAGGGCACGAGCGTAGACGGGGCGAGGGCTTACGACGGAGCCAGCTTCCCAGCGTTGGACAAGCCTCTTGGAAGCCCCATCGACTCCTGCTTCACGTAGAGCCCGAGCCAGATCATCTTGGCTCATGAGCCGACTCATTCGAGCAGCCTTCAGTGCGGTGTTAGGTCTTGCCATGCCGTGATGATAGGCGCGTTGGCGCGGGAAAGACACCCAAATGACGCCCTCAATGTCGCCGGAACGACGCCTTTTCAGACGCCGCGCGACCCGTCTTCGGCGTGGAACGGTCGAACAACAAGCCCCGGCGAGCTTGTAGGAGGGCTCCCGGGGCACGGCCAACGCTGCAACGGAGCGCTGACATGAGTGACCTTACCCCGCAACCCAGGACATGCCAGTCGACTGTGAACGACACCCAGCGTCGAAGGTCCGGACGTGTACGCGGCTACGTCTTGGCGGTGATTTGAGTGCGGCTCTTCGCACTGGAAGGCGAGCGCGAAGTGCTCGTGACCGAGCACTACGTCTATGCCGAAGACGGTCGGGACCTGACCGGTGACGAGCTCGATGTCTTGGCCACCCAGCTCGACCGGGTGCGGCTGACAACGAAGTGGCGTGAGCTGAACCGAGACGTACCGCTCGGTGCGTACGTTCGAGCAACCCGAGACGCCTTCGAGGGGAACGGCCGCGTCGTCGGCTTCTGCAAGGCGAAGCCCTTGGCGAGTCATCACGAGATCACGGTCGCGGTGACTCCGACACTGCTCGTGCATGTCGGTCCGGGCGATGTCGAAGTCGTCCCGGAGCCCAAGGGGGCGGCGTGAACTTCCTCGGATGACCATCGAGCTCGTGCTCGCGATCCTGGTTCCCGCACGCGGACGGCACCGACCCCGAACCGAGGACCGTCGTCCGGAAGCCCTCCCGCGGCAGGCTCGGCGGACGTACCACAGCCCGACCGAGCTGCTCGCACGCGAGTTTCCCGAGTGGCGTGTCTACGCCATGCCCAGCGCGCGCGGACTCTGCTTCGGCGCGACTGATCGGTCGAGGCTGTCGACCGTGAACGGCTACACGGCCGAGGAACTCCGCGCACGTATCCGCGTCATCGAGCAAATCCCGCCCCCCGAGCTTGTGCGTCCCTACCTCGCCCAGGCGGCGCGAAGATGACCGCGCTTCGACTGTCGGAGTCCTGTGGTCCGCGCCGTAGGAACCAGGCGGCCGACGACGAGACCACCGTCGGCCGAGGTGGTGCCCGCACGACGTAGCGGGCACCACCGCCCCAATTCCCCGCGCTTCCGGTGTTGACGTCCTGGGGACGCGGGGAACCAATGTCGCCCGAGTAGGGGAGCGGGGCGACATCCGCCCGGCGATCAACACCCGTCGGTCACGGTCCCCCGAGGGAGACCTCGGGGGACCCCACCCCACCACTTCACCAGCTTTCGGATCTCTACCCCGTTAGGAGAAAGACGACATGGACACCGAAGCTGCGCTACCCCCGATACTCGTGCTGGGCACCTCCGAAAGGGTCGGCTCGAACTGGGTCCTCGACTCCATGCGGCACGCCACGACCCAGCACAACGAACCCCTTCGCCAACAGCTCGGCCGTGACCACCCCTTGGCGCCGTTGACCAGTGCCCCGCCCGGCGCCGCCCGGTCGCCACTGGCTACCTACTGGGTCGAGGTGTTCCGCCGGAGCAAGTACCACGGCGGACGCCACATCCTCAAAGAGACGAACCTCTACTTCACCGCGGCGCCCTTCCTCGACATGTTCCCGGACGCGCCCGTAGTCGTTCTTTCGCGCTCCCCTCTTGGGGTAGCGAGTTCTTTCACGCGCGGAGGACTGTGGGGGCGCTGGGGCTACAGCACGATCTACCGACGGATCGTGGCCATGACCCAGGACGACGAACGGTTTCGGTGGTCCGAGCTTGTGCCTGACGACGACCCGTACCCGCCGGTCGCGCTTACCCGCCTGATCGTCTTGAACGCGGCTCTACTGGCCGAGGCTCTCAGCGGGCGTGAGTACGCTCACGTGTCCTACGAGGCGGCGGTTCTCGACCGGCGATCCGCTATGAGCCCGTTGGCCGAGACGCTTCCGGACGTCGACGTACGATCCACGCCCGGACCAAGTCACGGTCCCGTCGCCGTCGACGACACCTTCGCCACCACCACGAGCAAGAGCGAGCTGGTTGCTCGGCTCCGGCCTGGTTCCGCTGATCTGGTGGTGACCGAGACGGCACGGTGCCTGAGCCTGGTTCGCGACATCACGGTGCCGGAAGCGGCGAAGACGGTCCGGTCGTGGTTGGGCGGGGCGAACGCCTACAGGCAGGCAACCGTGATCACGAGCGACACGCCCACACCGCGCCCGCCGACCACCCAGAGAGAGCCATCCGCCCCGACCCCGGCCTACGTTCACTCGAGCGCCGAAACGCCCCGTTGGCGGAACGTTCTGGTCTCCAACGCCGAGATGGTCGAGTTCTTGAACGAGCTCGTCGACGCTGGCTTCTCCACCACTCGCGACGGGGTCAATCTGCTGGCGGTCCCCATGCCACATGAACGAGGTGGACGCCTTCACCCCAGCCACGACGGCTGGATCGTGAGCCCGGGATACGAACACCACCCCGCTTACTGGGTGACCTGGCTCGGCGCAGCGGCCTACGCCCTACTGGAAGGCGCGCGGCTCCCGACCGCCGATGAGCTCGACTGGCTCACCATCGACACCGAAGCCAGCAACGCCGACTACCGCGTCGGCGACGTGACCCCCGTCACCGAACCCGGAGTAACCGCGGACGCTGTGCATCACCGGGTCGGCAACGTGCAGTCCTGGTGCGGCGACGGCCCGGACGACGAACCGGATTGGGCGCCGGTGACGCGGTACCTGCACGGTGCCGCGTGGAACACCCCGGGCTCGCGCGTCGAGGTGGTGCGGCGACGATCCCGGACTCTGCTCGGCGCATCCCGTGGTGTCGGCGTACGCCTGGTTCGCGATGCCGCGCGCCGCCACGGGTGCCCACCCCGGGAGATCGCCGACCGTCTGAACCGCTGGGTCGCCGCTCTCGGCGACCGCGGGCGCCTCCCTGCCGAGCTCGACCGGGAGGCCATCACGCTCTTGTCATAGTCCGATCGCCGACTTCGGCCCCATGTACGAGCCGGCGCCCGGGAACCCGTCTTCGACCAGGCGGGCGAAGGTCTCGCTGAAACCCCGCTGGGGGAGGTCGGCGTTTTTCACGAACTCCACACCGCGAATCGGGCGGGTATCCAAACCGACGGCGATTTCGCCGAGGGACCCACCCAATTTGCGTACCTCGAAAGTCATATGAATGACATGAAGATCCTTATTCGGAACGATGTGGTCGCACACGTAGAGAAGTCGTCCGACTTCAACTTCGATACCCGTTTCTTCACGCATCTCACGCACCAGGGCGTCGCCGAGCGCTTCCCCTTCCTCGACCCGTCCACCGGGCAGGCTCCACCGTCGAGGCCCGTCCGTGTCCTGGTCAAGTAACAGAACTTGCCCATCCTCCACTAGGAGGCCCGTCACGCGTGTATCCATACCGGCACCCTAGCGAACGAGGAGTACCAATGGAATCAGTCAAGGGGAGATTGAACTATGCGGTGATCGCAGCCGGAGGGCTGGGTACGCGCCGGGCCGATTGGTCCCGCTACCTTCCGAAAGAATACTTTCCGGTGAGCGGTCGCCCAGGAATTGTGTTGCTGCTGGAGGAAGTCGCGGCTCTGGGGAACGTGCGGGCCGTCTTGGTGCACCATCCCTACTACGCCGCATTCGCGGCCTGGGCGAGCCGCGTCCTGACCATGCCCGACACCTACTACCGGCTCGCCTCCAATGTCCCAGCGCCGCCACGGTGGCCTGATACGACCATTGACCTGATCCCCCAGAGCGGCCCCTACAGCGACATCACGTCCGTGCTCAACGCCGACGACCACCTGATGAACTCGCCCGAGCACCTGTACGTGCTGTACTCCGACAACCTGTACCCCGGTGCGCGTCCCGTGGCGTCCCTGCGCGAACTCGGCGCCGAGACAGCGGTGTTCGCGCGCCCCTACACCCGAGTCGAAGCAGCACATCGTGGCGTCCTGGTCTGCGACCGAGACCACGTGGTCGGACTCGTCGAGAAGCCCGACGCCCTTACCGCCCGAGAACTCGAAGCCCGACACGGAAGAGCCAACCTCTCGCTCCTCGAAGGCCGGGCGCGCGTCGGCCGGGCCTTCCTCGACTTCCTTCACACCTACCGGCATCCCGCAGGAGAGCCGAAACTCTCCCTGGCCATCGCCGCGTATGCGCGAAGGGAACCGGTCCGGGTGCTGCGCTCGGATACCCCAGTGACCGACCTCGGGGCTCCGCAGTCGGACGGAGGATGACACACGACGAATCACCCCCGTCCCGGGGTGTGAACCCAGGGCGGGGCCATCAGGTCGACGGCCCCTCTGATCTACGACCTCGGTCCGACGTACCTGCTGCCGCAGCCTCGCACCGATGTCCCGGCTCGTGCAGGGGGGCGAGCTGACCGAGATTCAGCGGCTGCTCGGTCACGGGGACTTCGCGACGACGCTTCGGTACGCACACCTCGCCCCGGACAACCACGACAAGATCCGAGCAGCTTGGGCGCGCCGACGAGCGGCCGACTGGACCGTCCACGCATGGCAACCGCGGCGCGACAGTGCACAACAGTGCATGCGGGACAAAAAAGAGTGGCCACCCAGTAGCGACTATCTACTAGGTGACCACCTTTGACCAGGGAGAACGCTCCCTAGTCGCTTGTCGGGGTGGCGGGATTTGAACCCACGACCTCTTCGTCCCGAACGAAGCGCGCTGCCAAGCTGCGCTACACCCCGAAGCAACGTCCCCAAGTCTAGCGGACTCGGGGAGTGCTTGGCACATCCGTTTCGGCGGAGGTGCGTCCGCCGGTCAGGCGCGTGCGACCAGGTCCAGGAGGGAGGCCTCCGGGCGGCAGCAGAACCGGACCGGGGCGTACGGGGACGTCCCCAGGCCGCCGGACACGTGCAGCCACGCGTCGCCGTACTCGTTCAGGCCCCACGCGCGTCGGCGGTCGATGCCGCAGTTGGTGACCAGCGTCCCGTAGAACGGCAGGCACAGCTGGCCGCCGTGCGTGTGCCCGGCGAGCAGCAGCTGGTAACCGTCGGCCTCGAAGCGGTCCAGGTTGGCGGGCTCGGGCGAGTGCAGCACGCCCAGCCGGACGTCGGCCAGCGGGTCGGCCGGCCCGGCGACGTCCTCGTAGCGGTCCAGTTTGATGTGGGAGTCGTGCACACCCGCCAGGGCCACGTCGAGCCCGTTGGCCTTCAGGGAACCCTTGTGGTTGTTCAGGTCCAGCCAGCCGGACGCCGACATGGACGCGCCCAGCTCACGCCACGGCAGGTCCGGCACCCGGCGCTTGCGGTAGTCGGTCTTGCTGGTCCGCCACAGGTACCGTGCCGGGTTCTTCAGCTGGGGGGAGAACAGGTCGTTGGACCCGTACACGAACGCCCCGGGCCGGTCCAGAAGCGGCCCCAGGGCGTCGATGAACGGCCCCACCGCGTCCGGGTGGGCCAGCGAGTCGCCGGTGTTGACGACCAGGTCGGGCTCGTAGGCCTCCAGGCCCCTGATCCAGTCGATGAGCATCCGCCGTCCGGGCGTCAGGTGCGCGTCCGACAGGTGCAGCACCCGCAGGCGTGGGCTGCCGGGCGGCAGGAGCGGCAGCTCGTACCTGCGCAACCGGAACCAGTTGCGTTCGATGACCGATGCGTATCCCAGCCCGGCCACACCGACCGCCCCGGTGATCGCTGCCGCGCGCCCGATCCGGCGCAGGAGTGGTCTGTTGTCGGCGCCCATCCGGCCCTCCTTCGTCGTGTACCGATCGTCCCAGATCCCGGGTGTCCCGCGCGCAAACCGTTGGTCGGTCCGGCCGGGGCGGCCGTAGGATCGGGCCATGTCCGAACTCAAAGCCCGTCTCAAGACCGACCTGACCACCGCCATGAAGGCGAAGGACAAGGTCCGCACCGCCACCCTGCGCATGGTGCTCACCACCATCGCGACCGAGGAGTCCGCCGGCTCCTCCCAGCGCGTGCTCGACGACGACGAGGTCACCAAGCTCCTCATCCGCGAGGCCAAGAAGCGCCGTGAGGCCGCCGAGGCCTTCGACAAGGGCGACCGCCCCGACGCCGCCGCCAACGAGCGGGCCGAGAGCGAGGTGCTGGCGGACTACCTCCCCAAGCCGTTCACGGACGAGGAGCTCTCCCAGCTGGTCGCGGCCGCGGTCGCCGAGACCGGTGCCTCCGGCATGAAGGAGATGGGCCAGGTGATGAAGGTGGTCAACCCCCAGATCGCCGGGCGCGCCGAGGGTTCGCGCGTGGCCGCCGAGGTCAAGCGCCAGCTCGCCTGAGCGGTCCCCGGACTGGGTGAACGCGGGAGGGGCGGCGGTGACCCGGTCACCGCCGCCCCTCCCGTCGTTCGGTCGCCCGCGGGTCAGTGTTCCCGGCCGCCGCGGGACGCCGGGGTCACCGGGTACCAGTCGCCGCGGCCCGGGCTGTCCTCGGCGTTGGCCCGGCCGCCACCGCTGCTCAGGAACACGTTGACGGTCGCGCCCTCGGGGAGCGGCCGACCCGGGTCGGGGTTGACCACGGCCACCGTGCCCTCGGGCTCGGCGGAGCGCACCCGGGTGCCGGACACGTTCGCCGAGTAGCCGGCGGCCTCCAGGGCGGCCACGGCGTCGGTCTCGCTCAGACCGATGACGTTGGGGACGCCCCCGTCGTGGCTGGCCGGGCTGGCCTCCTCGTCCGCGTCGTCGTCCTCCTTCTTCGGAGGCGCGGGCTCGGAGGTGGAGCCGAACTTGCCGGGTGCGGACGCCAGCTGCTGGGTCTCCAGGCCCTCGTGGGCGCCGCGCATGGTCTCCTGCCAGATCGGGCCGGGGATGGTCGCCCCGTACACGGTGCCGAAGTACCGGTCACCAATCCGCACGTTGCGCAGCGGGTGCTGCTGGGGGCCGCGCGGGTCGCCGACGAACACACTGCTGGCCATCTGCGGGGTGAACCCGGCGAACCACGCCGCCGCGGAACCGTCGGTGGTTCCCGTCTTGCCCGCCGCCGGACGGCCGATGCCGAGGCTGGCGGCGGTGCCGCCGTTGAAGGTCTGCGACAGCAGGTAGCTGGTGCCGTCGGCGACGTCCTCGTCCATCACGCGCTCGCACTCGGGCTCGATCTCGATCGTGGTGCCCGCCTGGCGGTCCTCGATCCGGGTGATGGCCTGCGGCTCGCAGTAGACGCCACCGGAGGCGAAGGTCGCGTAGGCGTTGGACACCCGAAGCGGGGAGACCTCCTCGCTGCCCAGCGTGAAGCTGCTGTTGGCGAGCGAGTTCTCGTTCTCCGTGAACAGCGTGCCGTCGGCGCGCTTCAGCCCGATCTTCTCGGCCATCTCCATGGTGTTGCACAGACCCGCGCGGGCCTGGAGCTGGGCGAAGTAGGTGTTGGACGAGGCCTTCGTGCCGGAGATCATGTTGTGCGTGCCCGCGTTGCTGTCACCCGCGTTGCTGAGCGACCACGACGCCAGCCGTCCCCCGTTGCAGGAGGTCTGTCCGTTCACCGTGGTGGAGCTCGGTGAGTTGAACGAGGTGCCGAACGGCAGACCCTGTTCCAGGGCGGCGGCCAGGGTGATCGCCTTGAACGTCGACCCGGCCTGGAAGCCGCTGCTGCCGCCCCGGTCCGCGTCGGTGGTGAAGTTGATGGAGGTCTCGCCGAGCTTGCTCTCGTCGGGACCGTAGTTGCGGCTCTGCATCATGCCGAGGATGTGGCCGGTGCCGGGCTCGACGACCGCCTGGGCGGCCACCTTGCGGGAGTCGTTCTCACGCGGAACCCACTTGTCCACGGCCTTTTGGCCGGACTCCTGGACCTGCGGGTCCAGGGTCGTGTGGATCTCCAGACCAGCGGTGCGCAGCCAGCGGGCCCGCTCCGTCTCGTTGGGGCCGAACCGCTCGTCCTGCTCGATCTCCTGCACCACGTAGTCGCAGAAGAAGGGCTGGTCGCTGGGGACGCAGCCGTTGGGCGGCGTGTCGAGGTCGAGTTCCATGTCCTCGGCCTTGGCCTCGTCGGCCTCCGCCTCGGTGATGGCCCCGGTGGCGACCATGCGGTCGAGCACGACGTTGCGCCGCTCGGTGGTCTGCTCGGGGAAGAAGCGCGGGTTGTACAGGTACGGGTAGCGGACCAGACCGGCGATGGTCGCGGCCTGGTGCAGCTCCAGCTCGCTCGCGGGCACCTGGAAGAAGTGCTGCGCGGCGGACTCGACGCCGTAGGCGCCGTCGCTGAAGTAGGCGATGTTGAGGTAGCCCTCGAGGATCTCGTCCTTGGACATCCGCTGTTCCAGGGCCACGGCGTAGCGCAGCTCCCGGATCTTGCGGGCGATGGTCTCCTCGCGGGCCTCCTCCAGCTCCTCCTGCGAGGTGGCGGCCTCGATCTGCACATTCTTCACGTACTGCTGGGTGATGGAGGAGGCGCCCTCGGTGTTGCCGCCGAGGGTGCGCAGGGCGGCGCGCAGCGTGCCGGACACGTCCAGGCCGCCGTGCTCGTAGAAGCGGGAGTCCTCCATCGCGAGGATGGCGTCGACCATCACGGGCGAGACGTCGTCGATGTCGACGAGTTCACGGTTCTGGTCGAAGATCTCCGCGATCACACCGCCCTCGCGGTCGTAGATGGTCGACCGCTGAGGAGGTGGAGGAGTCTCCAGTTGGCTGGGCATGTCCAGGAAGCCGCTGGCGACGTTGCGGGCGGTGATCCCCATGCCGCCGACCGCCGGGAGGGCGAGTGCGGCGACGAGGAGGCCGGCGATCGCGCCGACGACGACCAGTTGGCTGATTCTTTGAAGCAATGTCCCCTGACCCACCCCATCAGACTAAGTGACCACGAACGCTCAGAAGCGGTGCGATCGGTAACGGACGGTGCGTTTTCGCGCTGAATCGCCATGACGACGCACGAGTCGTGCCCCGGACCATCTTTCCACGGTTATCGCCGTCAGTCCCGGGTGCGGTTCGGCCGACACGCGCCCCTGCCCTGGTTGGGGAGGGTGGTCGGCCGGTCGCGCAATGGCCCGCTCGGGCCATATCCGTGAGACGGAAAGTGGGTCGAGTGGGTTCTGTTGGCGCGGCGATCCGAACCGTACTTTCGAGATACGGGGCGCGGTGACGATGCGTGCGCGTCGCGCCCCACGCGGTAGCGGGAGGCCACCGTGTGTACCTCCACTCAACCAGAGCACACCAACCACCTTTGACCGTGGGCGCTAGCACACGTCTGGGAAGTGGGCCACATGTGGACCGAACAGTGGACGACCGAGGCCCTGTGCCGGGACATCGACCCCGACGCCCTGTTCGTCCAGGGCGCGGCGCAGAACCGGGCCAAGCTCTTCTGCCACGGCTGCCCCGTGCGGGTCGAGTGCCTGGCCGACGCGCTCGACCACCGGGTCGAGTTCGGGGTGTGGGGCGGCATGACGGAGCGGGAGCGCCGCTCCCTGCTGCGCAAGCACCCGGACGTCACGGACTGGGCGCCGGTGCTGGAGGAGGTGTGCCGGGAGGGGGAGGACGACCTGTCCCGGCTCGCGCGCACCCTGCGGGACACGCCCCCCTGGCCCGGGTGAGCCAGTGGAGGGCTCGGCGAGCCGGGCTCGTGTGCCGGAGCCGACGGGTGCCCTTCCGCACGGCTCCCCTCGGCCGTGCCCTCGCCCCGCCCGGCACCGCCGTCGGGCCCGGCCGGGCGTTGCCGTGCCCCACGGCCGCTCCGGGCCCCGGCCCTACGGCTCCCCGGTGCGCTCGTCCCCTGCCGTCTCCTCGGCCCCTGCCCTCTCCTTGGCCCGCCGGGCCGGACGCGCGAGCGCCCCACCGATCCCGCGCAGGCCGTCGAGGTCGTGCACGTCCTCCGGACCGGCCGGGACCCCGACGACCCGCACCCCCGGGTGCGCCGCCAGCGTCCGCGCCCGCAGACGCTCCTCCCGTTCGTGCGTCCGGACCCGTTCCGCGTGCAGCCGCAGCGCCGTCGCCGCGAGCGGGTGGGCGCCCGCCTCCGCCAGGGAGTCGGCCGCGGCAGAGGCCTCCTCGGCGCCCAGCCGGGCGGCGGCCCCGGACGGCAACGGGTGTGTGCGGTTGACCACCAGCCCCGCCAGCGGCAGGGAGTCCGCGGCCAGCCGGTCCATGAGGTGGGAGGCCTCACGCATCGCGTCCGGCTCGGGAGCCGCCACCACCAGGAACGCCGTCCCCGGGGTCCGCAGCAGCCGGTAGGTGCGCTGGGCGCGTTCCTGGAAGCCGCCGAACACCGAGTCGAAAGCCGAGACGAACGACCTCAGGTCGTTCAGGAACTGCGTGCCGACGATCCGGCCCACGACCGACCCCACCACGTTGAACCCGGCGCCCAGCAGCCGGAACGCCCCGGTCGCCGGAGGGCTCAGGAAACGGAGCAGTCCGCTGTCCAGGAACCGTCCCAGCCTCTTGGGCGCGTCCAGGAAGTCCAGGGCGGACCTGCTGGGCGGGGTGTCGACCACGATCAGGTCCCACTCACCGGACTGGCTCAGCTGCCCCAGCCTCTCCATCGCCATGTACTCCTGTGTGCCGGAGAAGCCGGTGGAGAGGGTCCGGTAGAAGGGGTTGTTCAGGATCTGGCGGGCCCGCTCGGGGTCGGCGTGCTCCCGGACCACCTCGTCGAAGGTCCGCTTCATGTCGAGCATCATCGCGTGCAGGGTGCCCCCGGCGGAGTCCGGCAGCGGCACCGGGCGGGGGGTGTTGTCCAGCTCGCCCAGGCCCATGGACTGCGCCAGGCGCCGGGCCGGGTCCACGGTGATCACCACCACGCGCCGCCCGCGTTCGGCCGCGCGCAGCCCCAGCGCGGCGGCGGTGGTGGTCTTGCCGACTCCGCCCGACCCGCAGCACACGACGATCCGGGTGCGGGGGTCGTCCAGCAGCGCGTCGACGTCGAGCGCCGCGCCCCCGCCCGCCCCCAGCGGGCCCGCGCCGCCTCCCGGCCGGTCCCCGGTCACCGTTCCACCCCCTGGTCGATCAGGCTCCGGGCCAGCGCGCCCAGCGCGTCGAGGTCCACCCCGCCCTCCATCCAGGGAAGTTCCACGATCGGTGCTCCCAGCTCCGCCAGGTCGCGTCGGACCCGTTCCTCCAACAGCTGGCGCACGGCGTGCGCGCGCACCTCGGCCGCCAGGTCGGCGGCGAGCTCCTCGTGTGCCTCCAGCAGCTCGGGGCGCAGTCCGGCCGCCTTGAGCCCCGCCGCGATCGGCGCGGTGTCCAGGTCGCCCGTGGCGGCGGAGGTGACGGTCGCGGCGTCCAGCCGCGCCGGGGTCGCCAGGTTCACCAGGACCGCCCCCGGACGCAGGCCCAGCCCGCGGAGTTCGTCGATGCCGTCCCGGGTCTCCTGGGCGGGCATCTCCTCCAGGAGGGTCACGAAGTGCACGCGGGTCCAGGCGGAGCGGAGCACCTCGGTGACGCGGTCGGCGTGGTCGCGCACCGGTCCCACCCGGGCCAGCCCGGCCACCTCGGAGCCGACGTTGAGGAACCGGCCGATCCGGCCGGTGGGCGGCGCGTCCATGACCACGGCGTCGTAGCGGAAGGGTGCGCCCGGGGCGGGGGTGGAGGAGCGGCCCCGGCCGCCCGCGCGCCGTCGCACGGCCTCGGTGGCCTTACCGGTGAGCAGGACGTCGCGCAGACCGGGCGCGATGCCGGTGGCGAAGTCGACGGCTCCCGTCCTGGTGAGGGCCTGACCGGCCCGGCGTAGGCCGTAGAACAGCTCCAGGTACTCCAGCAGAGCCGACTCGGGGTCGGCGGCCAGTACACGTACGGAGCCGCCTCCGGGCGCGGTGAGCATCTCGCGCTCCTCGTAGGGCAGCGGTGCGCTTCCGAGCAGCGCGGCCACTCCCTGGCGGCCCTCCACCTCGACCAGGAGCACCCGGCCGCCTCGGGAGGCCAGTGCCAGGGCCAGTGCGGTGGCGGCGGTGGTCTTCCCCGTGCCGCCCTTGCCCGTCACGATGTGCAGTCGGGCACCGGCGAACGCCGCTCCCGGATCGTCGCCGCGCGGTGCCTGTTCACGATCGCTCACCCCACGGAGTCTATGTGCGGGCCCCGGAGGGCGGCCGGGCAGGTGCGACCGGGTCTGCCTGACCTCGGGGGCGAGCGCGGGTGAGTAAGGTGAGCGGCGTTGAGGGGCGGTCCCCCGGGCCGCCGGTGACCGAGAGGGGTAGACGATGACCAAGTGGGAGTACCAGAGCGTGGCGCTGCTGTCGCACGCCACCAAGCAGATCCTGGACAACTGGGGCGAGGACGGCTGGGAGCTGGTCTCCGTCGTGCCCGCGCCGCTGCCCGAGGGCACCGACCCGCGCAACCAGCAGTACGTCGCCTACATGAAGCGGGCGAAGTAGATGGCGACCCCCGAGGAGCGGATCTCCGAGCTGGGGCTCACCCTGCCCGAGGTGGTGCCCCCGGTCGCCGCCTACCAGCCCGCGGTCCGCAGCGGTGACCACGTGTACGTCTCCGGCCAGCTGCCGTTCGTCGACGGCGCGCTCCCGGTCACCGGCAAGGTCGGCGCGCAGGTCAGCGCGGAGACCGCCAAGGAGCTGGCCGCCGTGTGCGCCCTCAACGCCATCGCGGCGGTGCGGGCCGAGATCGGTGAGCTGTCCGACGTCGTGCGGATCGTCAAGGTCGGCGGTTTCGTGGCCAGCGACCCCGCGTTCACCGGCCACCCCGGTGTGGTCAACGGGGCCAGCGAGCTGCTCGGCGAGGTGTTCGGCGAGGCCGGGGTGCACGCCCGTGCCGCCGTGGGAGTCGCCTCCCTGCCGCTGGACGCGCCGGTCGAGGTTGACATGATCGTCGAGGTCCGCTGACCGGACCCGAGGACGACCCGGGCCACAGCGCGGCTTTCGCGAACGACGGGAGTGTGTCGATGACCGAGAACGACGGTGTGGCCCGGCCCCGCCCCGCCGCCACGGTGATGCTGCTGCGTCCCGTGGCGGGCTCCGGGGCGGAGCGGGCACAACGCCCCATGGAGGTCCTGCTGATGCGCAGGGTCGCGTCCATGGGCTTCGCCCCGGGCGCGTACGTCTTCCCCGGCGGCCGCGTGGACGAACGCGACGCCGACGGCGGCCTGCCCTGGACCGGCCCCACCCCCGAGGAGTGGGCGGGGGTGCTGGGGACGGACGTCCCCCGGGCCCGCGCGCTGGTGTGCGCGGCGGTGCGCGAGACCTTCGAGGAGACCGGGGTGCTGCTGGCCAGCGAGCCCGAACGGGCCGGTGAGGAGGCCATCACCCTCGACACCTCCACCGACGACTGGGAGCGGGACCGGCTCGGCCTGATCGACCGCACGTACTCCTTCACCGAGGTGCTGCGCCGTCGCGGGCTGGTGCTGCGCTCGGAGTGGTTGCGCGCGTGGTCGCGGTGGATCACTCCGAGGAGCCAGCCGCGCCGCTTCGACACCTGGTTCTTCACCGCCGAGCTACCGCCCGGCCAGGAGGCCCGCGACGTCGGCGGGGAGGCCGACCTCACCCGGTGGACCGATCCGGCCGAGGTCGCCGGGGAGTGGGCCGCGGGCCGGATGCCGATGCTGCCCCCGACCGTGGTCGCCTGCGCGGAGCTGGCCGACCGGCGGACCCTCGAAGGTGTGAGAAGCGCCCAACGGGATATCGTTCCCCTCGAACCGGACGTTCGTGAGGTTGACGGTCAGATCCGGGTCGTGACGCCGGGTGGCGGCGCATTCCCCCTGCCGGGACCCGACGCCGCGCGCTGAGCGCGGGCACCCCCGCATCGGGGCGCGCCCGAGACGGAGCGGCCCCGCGCTGGCGCTCGGAACGGTCCGGGTACGGCGATCGAAGCGAGGTGCGATGAGGATCGACGGTTCCGGGACACTGCGCGCCGGTTGTGTGCTCTGCCCCAACCCCGGCGCGATGACGTTGGAGGGCACCAACACCTGGATTCTGCGCGAGCCGGGCGCGCGCGGCGTGGTCGTGGTCGACCCGGGCCCGCACGACGAGCGCCACCTGGAGCGGGTGGCGCGGACGGTGCAGGAGCAGGGCGCCCAGGTGCAGATGACCGTGGTGACGCACCGGCACTTCGACCACGCCGAGGGCGCGCGGTACTTCTCCGAGCTGACGGGGGCGCCGGTGCACGCGGTGGACCCCGAGGTGAGGGTGGGCGGCTCCGGGCTGGCGGACGGCCAGCTGATCGAGGTGGAGGGCCTGGAGGCGCGGGTGATCGCCACTCCCGGGCACACCGACGACTCGGTGTGCCTGCTGTTGGAGGCCGACGACGCGATCCTGACCGGTGACACGGTCCTGGGCCACGGCACCACGGTGATCGACGGCGACGACGGCCTGGCTCCCTACATGGAGTCGTTGTTCCGGCTCCGGGGCCTGGTGGAGGAGTACGGGGTGCGGACCCTGCTGCCGGGGCACGGGCCGGTGCTCACCTCGCCGTTGGCCGCGTTGAACTCCTACATCGACCACCGCGAGGCGCGGTTGGAGCAGGTGCGCGCGGCGGTGGCGGCCGGGGCGGCGGGAGTCGGGGAGATCGTCGACCGCGTGTACCCGGACGTGGTGGAGAGCGTGCGCCCCGCTGCGGCCTCCTCGGTGCGGGCCCAGCTGCGCTACCTCCAGATCCTGGGCGAGCTGCCCGAAGGGTTCGGCGCTTAGGCCACGCCCTCGCTCCGCGCGCGGCGACTCCGTGCGGGGCCCGGGGCGGCTGAGAGCTCCTGACGTCCCCCTGACAGCGCTGCGGCCGCCGCCCTGGGGGGCGACGGCCGCACAGCGTGTGTGACCCGGCTGGGCGCCGCTAGCGCGCGCGGCGGCGCATGCGCTCGACGTCCAGCAGGACGACGGCCTTGGCCTCGATCCGCAGCCAGCCGCGCAGGGCGAACTCGGCCAGGGCCTTGTTGACCGTCTCGCGGGAGGCGCCCACCAGCTGGGCCAGCTCCTCCTGGGTGAGGTCGTGGTGCACGTGCAGGCCGTCGTCGCCCTCCTTGCCGAACTTGTCGGCGAGTTCGAGCAGGGCCTTGGCCACGCGGCCGGGCACGTCGGTGAAGACCAGGTCGGCCATCACGTCGTTGGTCCGGCGCAGTCGTGCGGCCAGCGACTTCAGCAGCTGGAGGCCCACCTGCGGGCGGCTGGAGAGGAAGGGCCGCAGGTCGTCGTGGCCGAGCCCGGCGAGCACGGAGTCGGTGACGGCCACGGCGCTCGCGGTGCGCGGGCGCGGGTCGAACAGCGACAGCTCGCCGAACATCTCGCTGGGGCCGAGCACGCCCAGCAGGTTCTCGCGGCCGTCGATGGCCGTGCGGGTCAGCTTCACCTTCCCGCTGAGGATCACGTACAGGCGGTCGCCCTCGTCACCCTCGTTGAACAGGGTCTGACCGCGACCGAGACGCACCTCGTTCACCGAGGAGCGGAGCGCGGCCGTGTCCTCCTCGTCCAGCGCCTCGAACAGAGGGGCCTTCCGGAGCACCTCGTTGATCTCGTCCACACGTCCTCCTAAAACCTGACCGTCAACAGTGTGACGTATATCGCAACCGGGTGGGAATCCAGTTCGTGACCACGGCATGTCCGCCGGGAGACAACGTGCCCACAACAGCCGACGTCAGCCCATGTGATCCTAGTCGTTGTCGACCTGGGACAGGGCGTGTCCGCGCCGGGTGACCGGACATTGGTTACATAATCTCGGTCACCAGTCGAAACGTCGGCACGCGGTCGAATCCCGACAACCGCGCGCGCGACCCGGGCGTGCCCCCGCGACCGGACGCCTACCCTGTGACGATGTCCCACACTCCAGAGTCCCGCCACGCCGCGCCCGACGACGGAGCGGCCGTGCCGGAGGACGCCACGCCCACCGGGGAGAGCCGACTCGCGCTGGTCCGCCGCGCCCGGAAGATGAACCGGGAGCTCGCCGAGCTGTATCCGGACGCCCACGCCGAACTGAACTTCACCAACCCGCTGGAGCTGCTGGTCGCGACGATCCTGTCCGCGCAGTGCACGGACAAGCGGGTCAACCTGGTCACTCCGGCGCTCTTCGCCCGCTATCCCGACGCGGAGGCCTACGCGTCGGCCAGGCGCGAGGAGCTGGAGGAGATGATCCGTTCGACGGGGTTCTTCCGAGCCAAGGCCAACAGCCTGATGGGGCTGGGCCAGGCCCTGTGCGAACGACACGGCGGCGAGGTCCCTGGAAACCTCGCCGACCTGGTCAAACTACCCGGTGTAGGACGAAAGACCGCAAACGTACTGCTCGGTAACGCCTTCGGTGTGCCGGGGATCACCGTGGACACCCACTTCGGGCGCCTGGTCCGGCGCTTCGGGTGGACCGACGAGGAGGACCCGGTCAAGGTCGAGCACGCGGTCGGCGAGCTTTTCCCGCCCAAAGACTGGACGATGCTCTCCCACCACGTGGTGTGGCACGGCCGCCGGGTGTGCCACGCCCGCCGGCCCGCCTGCGGCGCGTGCGGAGTGGCCCGCTGGTGCCCGTCCTTCGGCGAGGGCCCCACGGACACCGCCACCGCCACCAAGCTGCTCCGTCTGCGCTCGTTCGCCTGAACCGGCACGGGGCCGTACGGGTGCGGGCAGCCTCGGAGTTTGTACTCTGAGTTGACGTGAGTGCGCGCACACCGGGCCCCGGGCGTCCGCACCCGTACCGAACTCCGCGTGACAACCCCGGAACAGGTTCCCAGCGAATGAACTCCACCCCGCTCTGGCTGTCCGCGCTCGCGGACGCCGCCCAGACGATGCCGGTGCCCAAGCCGATGCGCCCGCCGGAGCGGGGCGGCCGCGAGTCGGCGGTGCTCATCCTCTTCGGGGAGACCGACCGGGGGCCGGACCTCCTGCTCATCCAGCGCAACGCCGGGCTGCGCCGCCACGCGGGCCAACCCGCCTTCCCCGGCGGGCGCATCGAACCCAGCGACGCCTCCCCCGAAGCGGCGGCGCTGCGCGAGGCGGAGGAGGAGACCGGCGCGATCCCCGACGGGATCGACGTGGTCGGCCGCCTCCCCGAGCTCTACCTCAGCTTCAGCGACTTCCGGGTCGCCCCCGTCCTCGGCTGGTGGCGCGAACCCTCCGAGGTCCGCGCGGCCGACGCGGGCGAGGTCGCCGCCGTCGCCCGGGTCCCCGTCTCCGACCTCGCCGACCCCGCCAACAGGGTCAAGGTCCGCTACGGGGCCGGACCCGGATGGGGCCCCGGCTTCCGCGTGAACGACATGCTCGTGTGGGGATTCACCGGCGCGATCATCGACAGCCTGCTCGTTCTCGGGGAATGGGAACTTCCCTGGCACGACCGGGGTCTCACTGACGTGTTCGAAGCCACCCCGCAGGGCCTCCGTCCGGTCGGGTAACGCTCACTTCTTGGAGGGCATCCGTGCTCGACGCGGTTCTGGTCATCCTGCTGCTGCTCTTCGCGGTGACGGGGTACCGGCAGGGGTTCATCGTCGGCGTGTTCAGCTTCGTCGGCTTCATCGGCGGCGGCATCGTCGCGGCGCTCACCGCTCCGGGGTACATCCAGGACTGGGTGGCCGACCCCGGGCGCCAGGCGCTGCTGGCCATCGCCGTGGTGTTCCTGTCCGCGGCCCTGGGCCAGTTCCTCGCCTCCTACCTGGGCACCATGGTCCGCAACAAGGTCACCTGGGACTCGGCCCGCGTCGTGGACGCCCTGGGCGGCGCCGTCGTCAGCGGTGTCTCGGTGCTCCTGGTCGCCTGGTTCATCGGGAGCACGGTGGCCAACTCGGCCCTGCCTTACGTGTCCCAGCAGGTCAAGGACTCGCGCATCCTCCAGTCGGTGGACGCGCTGATGCCGGGCGCCGCCCACCAGGGGTTCTCGACCTTCCGCCGGGTGGTGGACCAGAGCGCCTTCCCGCAGGTGTTCAGCGGCCTGGGCACCGGTGAACTCGCCGAGGTCGACCCCCCGGACCCCGACGTCCTCACGACCCCCGAGCTCATCGAGTCGAGCCGCAGTGTGGTCAAGGTGCTCGGCACCGCCCCCTCCTGCCAGCGGCGGGTGGAGGGCACCGGTTTCGCCTACGGTCCGGACCGCATCATGACCAACGCGCACGTGGTCGCCGGGGTCACCGAGGACCTGCGCGTGGTCACCCGGGACGGCCACCAGCTGGAGGCCACGCTCGTGCTCTTCGACGCCCAGCAGGACCTGGCCGTGCTGCACGTGCCGGGGATGGACCTGGAGCCCCTGGAGTTCAACGGCGAGGCCGCCCAGGGCGACGACGCCGTCGTGGCGGGCTTCCCGCGCAACAGCGGATTCACGGCCGTCCCGGCCCGCGTCCGCGCCAAGCAGACCGCGCAGGGCTCGGACTTCTACCACGCTCAGCAGGTGAGCCGCGAGATCTACCAGGTCCGCGCCGTGGTGCGCCCGGGCAACTCCGGCGGCCCGCTGCTCGCCCCCGACGGCACCGTGTACGGCGTGGTGTTCGCCGCCGCCACCAACGAGGACGAGACCGGCTACGTCCTGACCGCCGACGAGGTCGCCGACAACGCCGCGACGGGGCTCACCGCGACCGCCGAGGTCTCCTCCCAGACCTGCGACTGACCTCGGGGCCCCGCGCCGGGTCCCCGAGGCACCGGTACGACGAGGGGGCGCCTCCCGCACAGGGAGGCGCCCCCTCGTGACGTGGTGCCTAGTTCGAGCTCGGGTTCTGGTTCTGGTCCGCCTGGATCGGCCAGCTCATCCGCACCACCGTGCCCGACTCCTCGGGTTCGATGCTCACCTCGTCCGCGAGGCCGGTGATCACCGCCAAGCCGAGACCGGGGGAGAACCCCGAGATCCCGCCGGGAGGGGTGTCCCCGCCGTCGAGGAAGAGGCCGTCGAGCAACGGCTCCAGGTGGTGGGTCGTCTCCTCGGTGTCCTTCGCGGGGGCACGGTCGGAGACGACGACCTCGAAACGCCGCGTCGCGCTCCCGTTGGAGAGCGGCGTGCGTTCCGGGGCCTCGGTACGGGGGTCCGCCACCGGATCACGGCCGTTGCCGTCGATCAGCTGGAGTTGGATCGGCTGCGTGGGACAGTGCAGCTTGTGCGCCGCGACCGCCCGGGAGCAGGCCTCTCCGACCGCCAGCCTGATCTCGTCGATCGCGGAGGCGGCGATACCCGCCCGCCGTGCGACGGTCGCGGCCATGAGCCGGGCCGTGCGCACGTGGGCCGGGAGCGCGCTGATCGTGAGCGTGATGGTTGCCATCGCTCGCTCTGGGCTACTTCGACGGACGCTTGTCGATGGCTTCCTGCACCGAGCTGTGGATGCCGAACACCTTGGTCAGTCCGGTGATCCGGAAGATCTTCAGAATCCGCTCCTGGGTGCAGACCAGGTCCAGGGTCCCGTCGTGTGCACGGACCCGCTTCAACCCGCCCACAAGCACACCGAGGCCCGTCGAGTCCAGGAACTCCACCTTCTCCATGTTCACCACGAGGTGGAAGTTGCCCTTGTTGACCAGGTCGATCAGCAGCTCGCGGAGCCGGGGCGCGGTATAGACATCGATCTCACCCTCAACGACGACGATCTCGGTGTCGCCCTCGGTGTAATGATCAAGCTTCAAATCCACTAGTCCTCCAGCGCCGAACCGCGAAATATCGCGAAGTATCTCTGCCGGGCGTTACCCCACCAGCACGCATTCAACCACGGGTGTCGAGAGTGTCCTCCCGCGATGCACGGGAAAACGGTGACCCCGCGCCACTCCTACCCCGGATGTCACACTGAAACCGGCGTCGAGCGGTGACCCGAATCCGGGAACGAGGGCCGACGACCCGCGAAGGCGTCCAGTGAGGAGGGGACTCGATGAGGCGATCGGAGCCCGCGCTCCCCGGTGTGTGGCGTGACGACACCCGGTACCCGCAGGTCACCCATGTCGAGCATGTGGCCCGGAACGCGGGAGCGAGGGGGGACTGGCCGGAATGGACAGCCTCCCATCTCGTCGAACGGCTCGCTGAACGGGGGATCACGGGTCCGTGGTCCCACCAGGCAGCCGCCGCCGACCTCGCACGCTCGGGCCGCGATGTGATCATAGCCACGGGTACCGCCTCGGGGAAGTCGCTTGCCTTCCTTATGCCCGCAGTTGACGCGGTTGACTCCGGGCAGACCGTGCTCTACCTCTCTCCCACGAAAGCCCTTTCCCAGGACCAGCTCCGGTGGATTACGGACCTCGGACTTTCGGGCATGCGGGCCGCCGTGTACGACGGTGACACCACACCCGAGGAGCGCTCGTGGGTGCGCGAGCACGGGAACTACGTCCTCACCAACCCCGACATGCTGCACCACGGCATCCTGCCCCGGCACGGCGCGTGGTCGGGGTTCCTGCGGCGGCTCCGCTACGTGGTGATCGACGAGGCCCACCGGTACCGGGGGGTGTTCGGCTCGCACGTGGCCCAGATCCTGCGGCGTCTGCGCAGGGTGTGCGCCCGCTACCGTTCGGAGCCGGTGTTCGTGCTGGCCTCGGCGACCTCGGGTTCGCCCGCCGAGAGCGCCTCCCGGCTGACCGGCGTGCCCGTGACCGCCGTGAGCGAGGACGGCTCTCCCCGGCCCGGGATGTCGGTGGCACTGGTCGAGCCGGAGCTCACCGACCTCACCGGGGAGCAGGGCGCCCCGGTGCGCAGGACCGCTTCGTCCCAGGCCGCGGAGATGCTGGTCGACCTGGTGCGGGACGGGGTCAGGACGCTGGTGTTCGTGCGTTCGCGCCAGGGGGCGGAGGTGGTCGCCATGAACGCTCGCCGGATGCTCACCGAGGAGGGGGAGCACGACCTGGCCGGGAGGGTGGCGGCCTACCGGGGTGGCTATCTGGCGAGCGAACGGCGCGAGCTGGAGGAGGCCCTGCGCTCGGGGGAGCTGCTGGGCCTGGCCAGCACGAACGCCCTGGAGCTGGGGGTGGACATCAGCGGGCTGGACGCGGTGCTCATCGCCGGTTGGCCGGGCACACTGGCGTCCCTGTGGCAGCAGGCGGGGCGGGCCGGCCGCCGCGGGCAGGACGCCCTGGCGGTCTTCATCGCGCGGGACGACCCCCTGGACACCTACCTCGCCCACCACCCCGAAGCCATTTTCGGACGCTCGGTGGAGGCCACCGTCCTCGATCCGGAAAACCCGCACATCCTCGGGCCGCACCTGTGCGCCGCCGCCCAGGAACTCCCGATCACCCGTGACGACTTCGCCCTCTTCGGTGACACCACGGAGGCGAGGCTCACCGAACTGGTGGCGAGGGGGATGCTGCGCAGGCGCCCCCGGGGCTGGTTCTGGACCAGTAACGAACGGGCAAGTGACCTCGCCGATATCCGTGGCGCGGGCGGGCCGCCGGTCCAGATCGTCGACACCGCCAGCGGGCAGCTGCTCGGGGAGATCGACGAGGCCGCCGCGCACGGGACCGTCCACACCGGAGCGGTGTACCTGCACCGCGGGGCGACCTACCTCGTCGACGACCTCGACCTGGAGGAGGGCGTGGCCCTGGTGCACGCCGCCGAGCCGCCCTACAGCACCTGGGCGCGGGACACCACGGACATCACCGTGCGGTCGGTGCTGCGGGAGGAGACCTGGCCCAGCGGGGCGCGGGTGTGCTTCGGCGAGGTCGAGGTGGTCCGTCAGGTGGTGGGCTTCCTCAAGAGGGACGTGCGCACCGGTTCCGTGCTCGGCGAACAACCGCTGGACATGCCCGAACGCACCCTCCAGACACGGGCGGTCTGGTGGACGCTGCCGAGGGAGGGGGAGGACCGGCTGCGGGGGGCGGACGTCGCCCTGCTGGGGGCGGCGCACGCCGCCGAACACGCGGCCATCGGGCTGCTGCCGCTGTTGGCCACCTGTGACCGCTGGGACATCGGCGGGGTGTCCACAGCCCTGCACGGGGACACCGGGAAGCTGACGGTCTTCGTATACGACGGGTACGAGGGCGGAGCCGGGTTCGCGGAGCGGGGGTACGCAGCCGCCCGGGAGTGGCTCACCGCGACCCGGGCCGCGATCGCCGACTGCGAGTGCGACCAGGGGTGCCCGTCGTGCATCCAGTCCCCGAAGTGCGGGACGGGGAACGAGCCCCTGAGCAAGTCCGGGGCGCTCCGGCTCCTGGACGAGGTGCTCGGGGGACCCGGGGCGGACGGCCCCGGGCCCGGCGGCGGGCTGCCTGGCGGCGGGGGAGCGGCGGACCGCTGAGGACGCGGACGGCGGTCGGTTCGGGCTGGGCTGCCCACAGGCTGTGGACAGTGCCCTCCGGAGACGGGACCCGGACCCGCTCCCACTCGCGACGGCCACCACGCCCGGCACCCGAACGCCCGCGTCGAGGGTCCGTCAGAGCACGCTCCGCGCCCTGGGGGCGACCCCGGCTCCCGCCTTCGCCCCGGCCTCGGCCTTGGACCTGAGGCGACGGGCGGCGGCGGCGCCGACGGCACAGATCGTCACCAGGAGCGCCGTCCCACCGACCACCGCCATGACCGCGCCCCGGTGCGGCTCACGGGGCAGGTCCAGGGCGAACGACTCGGCCTCGGCCCCGTCGCCCGAGCGGGGGCCCAGGTTCCGGGTGAGCGCGCCCACCGGGTCGAGGAAGCCCGCCCCGCCCTCGGCGTCCGGGTACGCGGACATCACCAGCCGTTCGGCCGTCTGGGCCGCGCTGAGCTCCGGGTCGTCGGACCGGAGCTGCGCCGCCACACCGGCGACGAACGCCGCCGCGACCGCGTCACCCTCGCCCACGGCGTGCCCGTCGCCGCCCGGGGCCAGGCTCAGCACCGACTGGCCGGGCGCGGTGAGGTCGGGCGCCGAGACCCCGCCACCGGGGGGCGCCGGGACCAGCGGGACCCCGTCCGTACCGGTTCCGGCCACCCCCAACACGTCGCTGCGGGTCGCCGGGACGGCCGCGTAGGCGTCGCGCTGGACGAGCGCCATGGACGGCGCCACCACGAGGACGTCCTCCTGCACGGCGGTGTCGACCGCCTTCTCCAACGCGGAGCTGCCCACCGGGATGGCCACACCCACGAGCACGACGTCGGCGCCGTCGCCGACGGCGTCGGTGATGCCCTCGGCGACCGCGTCGGCGTCGGTGCCGCCCCAGTCGTCGGTGACGGGCACGGCGAGCACCCGGGCCCCCGGTGCCACCCCCACGAGGCCGCTGTCCGGCTGCGGCCGCGCGGCGACGATCCCGGCGAGGAAGGTCCCGAACCCCGTGCAGTCCTCACCGGCTCCGTCCACCGCGCCGCTGAGCGCGGCGGAGGAGTCGTCCACACCCGTCCCCACGACGGCCACGGTCACCCCGGCCCCGGAGGACGCGGACCGCGCCCGGGGCAGGCCCAGGGCGTTCTCGGTCCACAGTTCCTGGTTCACGACCTCCTCGGAGGGCGGCACGCACACGTCCTCGGCCAACTCGGGCGCGACCTGCGTCAGCGCGGGCGGCACCTCGTCCGCCAGGGCGGGTCCGGCCGCCGCCGCGAACAGCACCGCCGTCAGTCCGGCCCCGGCCCCGAATCGCCGTCTCCGTTCCGCTCCGTTCGCCACGGGGCCTCCCGATCCTCTCTGCCACCGACCTCGCGGTCGCCTACCCCACACGGCCCCCGTCAGTCGCGGGAGTCCGCCTCCTCGGTCTCCGGGTCCAGCGCCAGCTGCACCTTGACCGGGTCGCGCCGGTCGAAGCGCAGCGCCCGGCCCGGGGGGAGGCGCTGCGGCCGCAAAGACCCGAACAGCACACCCTCGGAGGGCGGGCACGACAACACCATGCTCGGGGTGTTCGCGTCGATGAGCATCCGCAGCGCGGGCTCGCCCATGGCCCGGCTGAACCCGCCGGCGCCGCGTGCCAGGATCAGGTGGAACCCGATGTCGGCGCCGTGGGGCAGCATCTCCATGAGCGGGGTCAGCGGCCCACCGCCGCCGGAGTTCAGCAGGTCGTAGTCGTCGATGACCACGAACAGCTCGGGCCCCTCCCACCACGACCGCTCACGCAGCTGCTCGGGGGTGACCTCCGGCCCGGGCAGCCGCGGCTTGAGGGCCTGGGCCGCGGCCATCATCATCTCGCGGGCGCTCTCGCCGGTGACCGCGTACCCCAGGCGCTGTTCCTCCGGGATCGCGTTGAACAGGCCGCGCCGGGGGTCCACCACGACCACACGCGCCTCGTCGGCGCTGTAGCGCTCCCTGACGGTGCGGGTGATCAGCCGCAGCAGGTTGGTCTTGCCGCTCTCGGTGTCGCCGACCACGAGCATGTGCGGTAGGACGGAGAAGTCGTGCCACAGCGGTTCCAGGCGCCGCTCCTCCAGGCCGAGTGCGATCTTCGGCCCCGCCTGGGGGGCGGGCAGGTCCGACGCCGGGAGCGACAGGGGCAGCAGCCGCACCTGCGGCGCGCGGGCCCCGTCCCAGCGTTCCTTGACGGCCTCCACGACGTCGGCCACGGAGGCGTCGGGCCCCTCCACCAGGTGGGGGAGGGCGGACAGGAAGTGCTTGTACTCGGCGGTCAGGCCGCGCCCGGGGATACGGGGCACCTTCTCCGCCTGGCGCATGTTGATCGCCGAGTCCACGGCGTCGCCCAGCCGGAGTTCGAACCGGGTGACCAGCAGGTCGCGCAGGCTGGACTGCACGTCGGCCCAGCGCGGCGACGCCACGATCAGGTGGATGCCGTAGTTGAGGCCGCGCTGCGCGATCTGCGTGATCTCTGCGATCAGGTCGATCATGTCCGCGCGCACCGTGGCCCAGCCGTCGATGACCAGGAACACGTCGCCGTAGGGCTGGTCGGAGAACTCCCCGGCCGCCCGGCGGCGCCGGTAGGCGCCGATCGAGTCGACGCCGTGCTCGGCGAAGAACTGTTCGCGGCGGCCCAGCAGGGCGGTCATCTCCGCGACGGTGCGGGTGACGCGCTCGACGTCCATCCGCCCGCAGATCCCGCCCACGTGCGGCAGGTCCGCCACACCGCGCAGCGTGCCGCCGCCGAAGTCCAGGACGTAGAACTGCACCTGCTCCGGGGTGTTGGTGAGGGCCAGCGCGGTGATCAACGTGACCAGCAGCGTGCTCTTGCCGCTCTGCGGCCCGCCGATCACGGCGGTGTGCCCGCCCGCGCCGCGCAGGTCGGCGGTGAGCGGGGTGCGCAACTGCTCGAAGGGGCGGTCCACCAGGCCGACGGGAACGGTGAGCACCGGGTCCGTGCCCCAGACGGGCAGGCCGGGTGCGCCCTCGGCACGCAAAAGTTCGGCCACGGTGGGGGCCTGGTCCAGGGGAGGCAGCCACACCTGACGCGCGGGGGGGCCGACGTCGCGCACGGCCTCCAGCGCGGTCTCCAGGAGGGTGGTGTCCGCCTCCTCCGACGGTTCCGGTTCGGGCTCCGCCTCGACGACGGGCGGCCCGGCCACGTACCCGGGGAGGAAGGGGGTGATCTCGCGCGCCGCTGCCGAGGCCCGGGCGGTGCGGCGCTTGGCGCGGTAGGGGCCCGAGACGTAGGCGGCCTTGAACCGGGTGAGTTCCTCGGTGTCGGACTTCAGGTAGCCCGACCCGGGGGCCGGGGGCAGCTGGTGGGCGTCGGCCACACCGAGCACGCCCCGGCTCTCCATCGCGGAGAACGTGCGCAGGGCGATCCGGTAGGAGAGGTGGCTCTCCAACTGGTGCATGCGCCCCTCGTCCAGTCGCTGGGAGGCCAGCAGCAGGTGCACGCCCAGGCTCCGGCCGAGGCGGCCGATCATGACGAACAGCTCCATGAAGTCCCGGTGGGCGGCGAGCAGCTCGCTGAACTCGTCCACGATCACGAAGAGCGTGGGCATGGGCTCCATGGTCGGGTCGCTCCGGCGGCCCTTCTCGTACTCGTGCACCGAGCTGAAGTTGCCCGCCGATCGCAGCAGCTCCTGGCGGCGGATCAGCTCGCCGTGCAGGGCGTCCTGCATGCGTTCCACGAGGGAGGTCTCGTCGGCCAGGTTGGTGATCAGCGCCGAGGTGTGGGTGAGCCCGTCCAGACCGATGAACGTGGCGCCGCCCTTGAAGTCCACCAGGACGAAGTTGAGCTTCTCGGAGGAGTGCGTGAGTGCCAGGGACAGCACGAGCGTGCGCAGCAGCTCGCTCTTGCCCGAACCGGTGGCGCCGATCAGCATGCCGTGCGGGCCCATGCCGCCCAGAGCCGACTCCTTGAGGTCCAGTTCCAGGGGAGCGCCCGAGGCGGCGATGCCGATGGGCACCCGCAGGCGACTCTCCGGGCGCTCGCGCTCCCACTCGCGGGCGGCGTCCCACGTGTGGAGGTTGGGGATGCCCAGCAGGGCGGTGAGGTCGAAGTCGGTGGTGAGCGGCTCCACCACGTCGGCGGCGACGCTGACCCGGTAGGGCGCCATCATGCGCGCGAGGGAGCGGGCGCGCGGCAGGTCGAGGGCGTCGGGACGTCCGAGGTGGGAGAAGGACTCGCGGCCGGAACGGTCCAGCTCGCACATCTCCAGGGAATCCCCTTCGACCCTGAGTGAGAGTGTGTGAGGCGCTCCGTCCCACATGCGATCAGTGCCCACTTCGATCACGATCGCGTTGCGAAAGCCGCCGCTGAGCAACCTCGACCCTTGCGGCACGACTCCGCCGTCGACGATGATGACCGTGAACGGCTCGTCACGGCCGGGCACCGCCTGGGGGTCGAAGGGCGGCCGGTCCGCCAGGTCCGGGCCGACGAGTCTTTCCAGCTCAATGGCGTCGGGGGCGATCAGCCGGACGGGTCCGGCACCATCGCGCTCCTTCGGGTGCATGCAATGCGGGAGCCATTTCATCCATTCCCAGTCGGCCATTCGCTCGTCGTTCACACAAGCGACCACACGCAATTCATCCGGCGCGTGAAAAACTGTGACCTGACCCACGAGTGCGCGCACCATTGCACGGCTGGATTCGGCGTCGCCGCTCAGCCCCAGATGCGCGAATCCGCGTAGATAAAGCGAGACCGGCAAGTCCGCGACGGTGGCGTACGCGTTGATGAAGCGCCGCAGCGCGTGGGCGCACAGCGGCTCGAGGTCCTCCACCGGCTTGGTCGACAGCGGGGCGATGCGCGTCTGGAGCGGCTGCTCCCCCACGGCCACGCGGATCTCGGCGAAGTCGTCGTGGCTCCCCCTGCGCTCCCAGAGCCTGCTCGTGCGCACCAGCGACCACAGCGCGTCCGGGTCGGGTCCGTTCCACGCGCGCGCCTCGCGCTGGGCCACCACGACCTCCCGCACCCGTCCGCGCATCTGGCCGAGGTAGCGCAGGTAGTCGCGCCGGTCACCGGAGAGCCTGCGGCTGCGTTCGATCCGCACGCGCAGGATCTGGCCGCCGACCATCGCGACCGCGCCGACGACCATCATGCCGCCCGCGATGAAGGGCATCGCGGTGCCCAGGGCACCCGCCCCGGAGGGCCGGATGAACATCATCACCATCGCGAGCGAGCTCAGCGCCATCGGCAGGTACATGAAGACCCCCGAGATGCTGTTCTCCTGCTCAGGGAGGACCGGCGGCTCCTGGAGGGAGAGCTCGCCCTCGGGCGGCTCGGGCCCGGGCCGGCGGGCGGGTCTGCGGACGAGGATGGTGCTGATCGGCGTATCCCTTCTCTTTCCCCTGGTCAGCCGGGATTCGCGGCAGGGGCGTCGGGCGGACCGAACCGGTGTTATTACGACAGGGTGAATGGACCGAACCCCAGAGTCGGATTCGGTTTCCGATGGCGGGCCCCGAGGCCCGAATGAGCAACGGTATCCCCGGGGCAGAGTTTCCGAAACGTCATGTCCGGAATTCCGCAAGTGGTGCTAGTCTAGCCCAGCATTTCGTGATCGGGGGCGCCGTCCCCAGCCCTTCCGAGGAGGAATGGCGTGCCCCGGTCCAGTCTCCTCCACGGGTGTATTTATCCCGCACCCGTAAACCGACCCAGCCACCGTCGTCCAGCGAGGAGGACCGATGTCGGACGTCGTCGCCGCTGATCTGTGCCGCCTGGTCGTGCGCGCTCCCAACGCCTCCTTCGAGATCGCGGTCCCCTGTGACCTCCCGTTGGCCGAGCTGCTTCCCACGTTCCTGCTCTACGCCGAGAACGAGACCGAGGACCTGGACGAGAGCGGGCTCGAACACGGCGGCTGGGTGCTCCAGCGGCTGGGTTCGCCGCCGCTCGACGAGTCCGAGACGGCCGAGACCCTCGGCCTCACCGACGGTGAGACGCTCTACCTGCGCGAACGCGCCGACCAGATGCCGGAGATCCACTTCGACGACCTCGTCGACGGGGTGGCCGACACCCTGGCCGAGCGCTCCGACGGGTGGGGGCCGGTCGTCTCCAGGCGCGTCCTGACCGGCACCGCCGCCGTGGGCTTCCTCGGCGCCCTGGCCCTGCTGACCCTGCTCGGCCCCACCTGGATCGCCGGCGCGACCGCGGCGTCCACGGGCCTGCTCCTGCTGCTCGCGGCGGCCGCCGCCTCCCGGGCCTTCGACGCGCCCGTCGCCGGTGCGGTCACCGGCGGCGCCGCCGTGCTGTTCATGGCCTTCGCCGGAGCCACGCTGCCGGGCGGCGACCCCAGCAACACGCTCACCGGGGCGCGGATGCTCTCCGGGGCGTCGACGGCGACCGGCGCGGCGGTCCTCGCGATCGCCGCCGTGGCAGCCTGCCTGCCGTTCTTCACCGCGATCATCGGCACAGCGCTGTTCACCGCCGCGGCCGGAGCACTCCTCCTGTTCTGGGACCAGGCACCGCCCCCGGGCGTGGCCGTCTCGGCCGCCGCTCTGGTGCTGCTGCTGTGCTCCTTCGCCCCCGCCCTGGCCTTCCGGCTGGCGGGGATGCGCCTGCCGCCGCTCCCCGACGGCGTCAGCCAGCTCGGCGAGTACATCGACCCCCACCCCGCCCGCGACGTGCGCGTGCGCACCCAACGCGGAGACCACTACCTCGGCGGTCTGCTGGCCGTGGTGGGCGCGGTCTGCGCGGCCTCGATGACCGTGCTGGCCGCCCACCCCGGGGGAACGGCCTCCACCGCGGGCGTGTGCGTCGCGCTGATCCTGCTCCTCCAGTCGCGCGGACTCAGCGGCGTGTGGCACCGGGTGTGCCTGCTGGGCTCCGGCGTCTACGGGCTGGTGGCCATGGCGGTCGGCGGCGGCCTGGTCGGCGGGGACACCGCCCGCTTGGTCCTGTTCGGCCTGCTGCTGGTGGCCGCGCTCGGGCTGCTCCTGGCCGCGTGGTCCGTGCCGGGCAACCGCCCCATCCCGCACTGGGGGCGCGCGGGCGAACTGATCCAGAGCCTGGCCGCGATAGTGCTGGTGTGCCTGGTACCGGCGAACCTGGGGTTGCTGGCGTTGATGCGGGGGATCGGCGGATGAGGCGGACCGGAAAGCGGGTGGTCTGATGCAGACCCGTCGCGACCAGGTACAGGCGCACTCGTTCATGGTGCGCCGACTCTCCACCGCCATGGCCGCCGCCGACCCGGACGCCGCCGAGGCGCCCCTACGGCGCACCCGCAACGGCGCCTTCATCGGGCTCGTCCTCGCGGTACTGCTGTGCGTGGGGTTCCTCGTGTTCGGTCTGATCTTCCCCGGCGGCGCCACCTCCTGGCGCAACGAGGGGACGCTCGTCGCCGTCAAGGGCGGCGGGGGCCGGTACGTCTTCTCCGGCGGAGTCCTGTGGCCGGTCACCAACCAGGCCTCCGCCCTGCTGCTGGCCGCCAACCCCAAACCGGTCCAGGTCGCCGCCCGCTCCCTGGAGGGCACACCCGTGGGCGCCCCCCTGGGCATCGCGGGCGCCCCCGACGCCCTCCCCGCGCCGGACCCGGAGGGCCCCATGGTCTGGCAGGTGTGCGCCACCACCGTCAACACCGGTGACGGCGTCGAGACCCTCACCTCGCTCACCCTGGGCCGGTCGCCGTTCGGCTCCCCCGTCGGCGGAGACGACGGGGTCCTGGTGCGCGGGCCCGGCGGCGGCGTCCACCTGCTGTGGCAGGGCAACCGCCTGGCCGTCGACGAGGAGAACGGCGCCCTGGAGTCCCTGGGCTACGGCACCGTGATCCCGCACCCCGTCTCGGCCGCCGTCCTGGACGGCGTGCCCGCCGGACCCGAGCTCAGCGCGCTCGACGTCGACGGCCGCGGCGAGGACGGGCCGCGCGTCAGCGGCGCCGACACCCGGGTGGGCCAGGTCTTCACCGTCCCGGCCGCCGAGGGCGGCCCCGAGCAGTACTACGTCCTCACCCGGGGCGGCCTGACCCCCACCGACGCCACCCACGCGCGTCTGCTGCTGGGGCACCCGCTCACCGCGGAGGAGGCCTACGGGGGCGCCGATCCCGCCCCGGTCGAACTCACCGTGAACGAGTTGCGCGCGCACCTGTCGGGGGAGGAGTCGATCACCGGCGACGGCCTGCCCACCACGCCCCCGCCGCTCACCGACCCCCAGGGCGCGGCGCTGTGCGTCGTCGACCAGGGGGACGGCGCGCTCGCGCTGGCGCTCACCTCACCGGCCGACATCGGCGGCCGGGCCGCCCGCCCCCCGGCGGGCAGTACCTCCGCCTGCACCGCCCCCGACCTCATCGACGTCCCCTCCGGGGAGGGCGGCCTGGTCCGTGCGGCTCCGGCGGGCGGGGCCGCGCTCCGGGGCTCCTACTTCCTGGTCACCGACACCGGGGCCAAGTACCCGGTGCCCGACGCCAAGACCGCCGAGACCCTGGGCTACGCGCCCGGCGGGGCCTCCGCCGTCTCCACCGCCCTGCTGGACCTGCTGCCCACCGGGCCCGACCTGACCCCGCAGGCCGCCACGGAACCCGTCGGCGCCCTCGCGGAACCGGGGGAACCCCGGTGCCTTTCCCAGTGACTCCCCACAGAACCAGGAGACCCCCATGTCGATGATGCGCAGTACCGACCAGGCGATGCGGACCGGCCGCGACGCCATGGAGACCGCCCACACCACGTGCAACGGCGTCTACACCAGCGTCGACGGCGTCCGGGACCTGCTCGGCGGCAACTGGCAGGGCGGCGCCGCCACCCAGTACGACACGGCGCTGGTCAAGTGGCTGGAGGAGCTGCGCCTGATCACGAACGACATGAACGACATGATCGGCATCCTCGGCGGTACCGAGCGCAACTTCCACGCCATGGAGGACGAGAACATGCTGTCCGCCAACTGGATCACCCAGCTCAACCCCAACCAGGCCGACGTCGCTCGCTGACCTGACCTGATCCGACCCGCGACGCCCCCGCGACCGGGGGCGCACCATCGAGAGAAACCGGAGCCATGCCCATGGACGGATTCGAGATCAAGTACAGCGGTGCCGACGACGCGGGCATCGACCTGCGCCGCCAGACCGACATCATCGAGCAGGCCATCAACGAACTGGACGCGAAGGTCCAGGCGGTCAAGGCCGACTGGGTCGGCGAGGCGGCCAACCAGTACGACCAGCGCCTCGCCTCCTGGCGGCGCAACATCGCCGACATGCGCGCCCTGCTGGGCCACGCGCAGGTCTCCCTCGGCGACATCACCGAGCGCTACCGCAGGGGCGACCTCCAGGAAGCCGGTAACTGGAGTGCCCGCCGTTGACCGCCCCCCTCGGCCGCGGCGCCGGTCCGGTCGGGCCGCGCCGCGGCCGAGGGAACACCGCACCACACCGGATGACGCCGCACCGCGGCTCGACGAAGAGCTGGACAGGAGAGGACGGGGCAGGACGTGTCAGAGGAAAAGACCAAGGTCACGCTGGACTACCTCAAGACGTTGCAGACGGCGCACATCGATCCGCTTCGGGAGAGGGTCTCGAAGATGAAGACGCAGGCGTCCACACACTACCCGGGTGGCGAGGGCGCCTCCGCGCCCAAGGTGCCCTTCGGCAACCCGACACTTCTCCCCTACGCCGGTGAGCTCTCGTCGGAGGTCGGCGCCGTGCTGTCGCAGTTCACCACCCTGATCACCGACCTGGAGACCCGCCTCGTCGGGATGTCCGCCGGAATCCGGAACAGCGCGATCACCTACGAGGAGCTGGAGTCCGACGCCGAGCTGGACGCCGCCCAGGTCGGCCAGATCATGTCCAACGGCGCGCCCATGGGCGGAGGGGGTGGTGGCGGCAACGGCCCCAACGACACCCCCAACCAGACCCCCGAGTCGTCCTGAGCCGAGGCCCTCGGCACAGCGCCCGTCCGCTCCTTCCCCGAGCGACCCTTCGCCCCACGAACCCGCCCCTGAGGAAAAGCCATGGCTGACGAGGACCTCCCAGAGAAGCAGGGGACCGACCCCGCGGCGCCCGCGTCCGGGGGTGCCGTCGACAGCGAGGAGATGGCCCACTCCATCAACGCCTTCGCCGACGAAGACGACAAGGGGGCGGCGCCTCCGATGGGCACCGCCCAGGCGGTGAAGGACACCAACTGGCTGAGCAACTACTTCTGGAACGTCAACAACCCCAAGAGCGCGGACGAGTGGTTCGGTTTCGACAGCCGGGCCTCCGACGCGGAACAGCTCGGCGGGTACGAGTGGGGTTTCGCGGTCTACTCCGGTATCCACATCAACGACGCCGTCAAGGACACCGACGGCACGGTGTGGGGCAACTTCATCGACCGGATGCGCACCATCCTCAACGCCGCCTCCACCTCCAGTGTGGGGACGAGCACCTTCAACAGCGGTGTCCTCAGCCGGATCGAGACCGACCTCGGCGACTTCCGTGACTTCTCCAGCGCCCGCTACGACGAGATGTGGGCCCTGGCCGAGGAGATGAAGCCGGGCAACGAGAAGTTCGAGGGCGCCGGAGCCGAGGCCCTGCGGGGGTACCTGAGGAAGCTGGCCCTGGAGTTCCAGAACATCGCCACCTACGTCGAACCGGCCATCGACGCGGTGAACTCGGCGCGCCTCGCCGCCAACCCCACCTACCTCCAAGCGGTGATCGGCGCCTTCAACGACTGGCAGAGCAGCTCCGACCGCAGTCCCCGCTCGACCATCCGCAACTGGTGGGAGGACCAGCGGGACAAGGTCACCTGGGAGGACAGCATCATCAAGATCCGCGGTATGCGGACCGACGAGAAGGCCACCTGGGAGACCTTCGAGACCGAGATCAAGGAACGCTGGTGGAACAACCTGGCCGACCTGCGCGAGGCGGCCACGACGGGCATCTCCAAGGTCTCGACGACCTACAGCACCTCCGCCTCGGAGATCCTGCCCTTCGTTCCGGTCGCGGTCACCCCACCCGGTGGCGGCGGTGGTGGCGGCGGTGGTGGCGGCGGTGAGAACGGCCCCCCCTCCTTGGACGAGATCCTCGAAAAGCTGCTCGGCGGCGGCGGCGACGGCGGTGGCGGTGGTGGCGGCGGTGACGGTGACGGTGACAATCGCACCATCGAGGACATCATCGACGAGTACCTCAACGGCGGTAGTGGTGAGGGCGGCGGTGGTGGCGGCGACGGCAGCGGCGGCGGTGGAGGCGGCGGTAACGGGCCTCTGGGCGACGGCCGCACGATCGACGAGATCGTCGAGGAGTACCTGAACGGTCAGGGCCCCAACAGCGGAGGGTCGGACGTCCCCGAGGGCGGCGGGCCCGTGCCCGGGGGTTCGGGCGAGCTGAACGGTCCGCCCGCGCCCGGGTCGGGTGATCTCGACGGTCCGCCGAGCCCGCCCGGTTCGGACACCCCGGACGGAACACCCCTGTCCCCCGTCAGCGGTTCGGCCACCTTCCCCGGCGATGGCGGGGGCGGGCCCGGTGAGGGCGTGGGCGGCCCCGGCGGAGGTCCCCTCGACGGGATCGGGGGCGACCCCTCGTCCTCCGGCGGTGGTCCGGGCGGATTCCTCCCACCACCCGTGGCTCCCGGTATGGGCAGCCTGGGCGGCGGCGGTACCGGCGGCGGCTCGAACAGCTCTGGACGCCGGGAGCAGGGCACCCCGCTTCCCAACGGCAGCGCTCTGCTCCCCGACGGGAGCACACGTCTACCTGACGGCACCATCGTGAACCCCGACGGCAGCACGCGTCCTCCGGACGGCAGCGCGCAGATCCCGGAAGGGAGCACGCCACTCCCGGAGGGGAGCGCGCGGCTCTCCGACGGCAGCATTCGGCTTCCCGACGGGAGCGTCCTGAACCCGGACGGCTCGCGTTCCGAGGAGGGCGGCGGCCAGCCGCCCTCCTCGATCGGGGCGCCGCCGCCGGGCGGTCTCGGCGACCTCGACCTCTCGTCCTCCACTGGGGGCCAGGGCGGCGGCAGCGTGCCGCCGCCCCCGGCTCGCGTCCCCACCGGGGGGGACCTGGATCTCTCGTCGGGTGGTTCGGGCACCGGTGGGAACGGTTCGCCGATTCCGGGTGGGTCCGGTGAGATCGGGGGTCCGGGTAACGCGGATCGTCCCGGGTTCTCGGACACTCCGATCATGGGCGGTTCCGATGGTGACCGGGACGGACCCGGAGCGCCCGTCCCGGGTGGGTCCGGTGAGATCGGGGGTCCGGGTAACGCGGATCGTCCCTCGCTCCCCGATCCCCCCGCCCTGGGCGGTTCCGGTGGCAGCGGCAACGGCAACGGGCCCGGTTCTCCCATCTCCGGTGGCTCGGGCGACATCGGCGGTGGCTCCGACCGCGTCGAGATCCCGCCGCCACCGGTCCTCGGCGGTTCCGGAGGTGGCGGGAGCGGCGGATACCCGAGCCCCGGCGGTGTCGGCTCCATCGGTGGACCCGGTGACCTCTCTTCGTCGGGTCCGGGCTCGGGCAGCGGTAGCGGCGGTGGTGTCGGCGGCATCGGTGGTATCGGCGGTCCCGGCGACCTGAACTCCTCGTCCGGCTCGGGTCCGGGCTCGGGCGGTGGCGGGATGACCCCCCGCGCGGACTCGGGCTCCGTGGGCGGCGGTGCCGACGGCGGCGGAGGCGGACGCGGCAACGGTCCGGGTGGGACCAGCCCGTTCGGTGGCTACGGCGGTGGCCAGGACGGCTCCGCCACGGGCGGAGGCCCGGGCACCCCCGGGGCACCCGGCACCCCGGGCACCCCAGGTATGCCCATGATGCCTCCGGGCGGCATGGGAGGCGCCGGCGGTGGTGGGGCCGGGGGCGGACAGGAACGCAGCCGCACCACGTGGCTCTCCGAGGACGAGAAGGTGTGGGGCACCTCTGCTCGGGGCGGTCCCGCCTCACTGGGACGCCCGGGAACACGAAAAGACAAGGGAGTGAGCGGCGTTGGACATGTCCCTGCAGGGTCAGATGGAGAGGTCACTCGAACAACTTCGCCAGAGCCAGGAGCGGCTGGCGGAGGCAAGCGCAAACCTGGAGTCGGTTACCGCCGAAGCGGTGTCCAAGGACCGGATGCTCAGCGTGAAGGTGAACGCCAGAGGCGAGATCGCTGAGATGCGGTTCCAGACCGAGAAGTACCGGATGATGGCGCCCGCGGAACTCGCCGCGGTGATCATCGAGGTCGTCGAACGAGCCCGACGCGACGTGGCCCAGCAGGTCTCGACGGCCATGGGCGGGCTGGTCCCGGGCGACTCGGCGGCACGGGAACAGGCGGTGGCCGGTGATCCCACCGCGCTGTTGGAGGAACTGGGCCTGGGCAACGTGCACCCGCCCAGGTGACGGTCGGCCGGGAGCGGAGGAGGGCCGACCCTCCTCCGCTCCCGGCCCGCGACGATGAGGAAGAGACAGGACGAGCAAGGAGGCGCCATGTCGGACCGCATCTCGATCGACCCCGAAGCGGTGGCCAGGGACGGGGCCGAGATCCACCAGCTCGCCGCCGAGGTACGGGCGATCGACCGGTGGTACACCACCGCGACTGACGCCCTGGGCGAGTGCTGGGGTGAGGGCGACGCCGTCGCCAAGTCGTTCGAGGCCAACTACCTCCCGGCACGCGACGAGTTCACGGTCTTCCTGAAGACTCTCGGTACGGCGTTCGAGGACACCGCCGAGGCCACCATCGCCACGGCCAAGCAGTTCGGCCGCTCCGAGCAGTACGGCATCGACACGGCGGCACGCCTGGGTGGTATCCAGGGCGGCGCCGGTGGTACCAGCGGGAGGCACTGACCCGCATGGGAATGGAACTGCCCGCCGAACTCCGCAACCTGTTCTCGGTCCTGACGGGCTCGGAGTGGCCCACCGCCGACGAGACGAGGCTGTGGGAGCTCGCCCAGGTCTACGGCACCACCGCTGACCGGTTGGAGATCGAGCTTCCGCAGCTCGTCATCCGGATCAAGAACAAGGTGCGGGAGAACTTCGACGCCACGGCGGCGGACTTCTTCGACCAGTCGGTGGACGAGTTCACGGCGGGGCAGAACAACTACCTCGGCGAGGGCACGGCGGTCGCCCGGGGTCTCCAGGAGTACGTCCACAACGCGGGCACGCAGGTGCAGTACGCCAAGTGGATGATCATCGGTCAGCTGGTGCAGCTGGCCCTGGAGATCGCCTGGGCGATCGCCATGGCGCCGTACACCTTCGGCGCCTCTCTGGCCAAGATCCCGATCTTCCAGGCGATCGCCCGCACCGTCATCGGCCGGGTCCTGTTCCGGCTGCTCTCCACGCTGATCCAGCAGATGGCCATCAGCCAGTTCTTCGCCCTCACGCTGGACGCGCTGATCCAGCGCATCCAGATCGACCAGGGCAACCGCGACGGGTGGGACCGCAAGCTCACCGAGGACGCCGCCAAGGGCGCGATGCTGGACGGGTTCCTGGGCACCGCCGCCGTCTATGGTGGAAGCGCCCTGTCGAACCAGTTCAACAAGCTGCTCGGCAACACCACCGGGCCCTCCATCTCCAAGAACCTCGGGGACAACTTCCCCTCGGGCAGCGCGGGCAAGGGCCCGGGGGACCTCCCCAACGGCATCGGCGACATCATGGGGCGCAACAGCGACGAACTGCTGCGTCCCTACGGCATGGACAACCGGCCCGGGTGGAACCGCCCCGTCGACGGAGAGCGCTTCCGCAACGACATGGGGGACCAGTTCTCCAACTCGCTGGGCGACTCGTTGGGCCGCAACGAGGCGCGCGAGTTCGGCAATCAGTACGCCGACGCCTTCACCCGCAACTGGGGGAAGGAGGGCCTCGGCGACGCCCTGAACGACGTGGTGAACAAGTACGGGCGCAACCTCGACCCGAAGTTGAAGGACTTCCTCACCACTGGGGTGCCCACCGGGGTGCGCGACGGGCTCTCCGACGTGGGGTCGCACTGGAAGAACTTCCTGGCCCAGCTCGGCGGCGGGGGCATCGCCAACGCGGCCCAGGGGATGCTCAGCGAGGGCCTGTTCAACCTGCTCTTCAGTGACGAGAAGACCTTCTCCATCACGTGGCTCTCCGGTGTGTCGGGGCTCGTCTCCGGCGCGGTCCAGCAGAGCCTCACCCAGGGCGGGCTGCTGCTCCTCGACCAGCTGAGGAACGCGGGGCTGCCCAACGGGGTGCCCAACGTCCCCAATCCCACGCCGGGGCCGGTCGAGGGCGGCGGCGGGAGCGGCACGGGCGACGGAGCCGGTGGCGGGCTCCCGAACACGGGCGGTGGTTCCTCGGAGTCGTCCTCGAACGACACCACGACGAACACCGCGTCCACGAGTACCTCCTCGGACGGTTCCACCTCGAACGACTCCTCCTCGTCGGGCCGGGGCGACGAATCGCGCGGTTCGCGGGACGAGGACACGTCGACCGAGTCCTCGCGGAACTCGGCCCCGCCGCCTCCCCCTCCACCCCAGCAGGTGACCACCGAGTCCTCCGACACCAACAGCCAGTCGGACCAGGGCCCCTACCGGCCCGCCGCGCCGCCGAACAACGAAAGCGGTGGTTCGAATGAGAGCGGCGGTTCCAATGAGAGCAGTGGTTCGAATGAGGTCGGTGGTTCGAATGAGAGCGGTGGTTCGAACGAGGCCGGTGGTTCGAACGAGGCCGGTGGCTCCAACGAGGCCGGGTCGGGCGACTCCCGGAACCAGACCTCCGACGAGTCCGGGAACGACCAGCGCGGCGACGGGAACGACACTGACCACCTGAACCGGGGCGGCCCGCCGAACACCTCCGAGGAGAACGACGGGACCGGCGACGCTCCGGTCGTCGGCGGTCAGGACGAGAACACCGGGGGTCGGAACGACACCGCCGAAGAGACCGGGCAGCAGAACGAGTCCGGGCAGCGGCCGGTCCAGGACTCCCCGCACCAGAACGTGCCGGTCCCGGACCAGAACGTGTCGGTCCCGGACGAGTCCACCGGTGACGGCGCGATCCAGGGGCCGGGGTCGGAGCACCGGAACGGGGCCGGGGACACCACCGACCAGACCCCGAACCAGAGCGAGCCCGAACAGGAGTCGCCGCACCAGAACACGACGGTCGACGATCGGCGGACGGGTACCCCGAACCAGAGCGGTGACGCGCCGCTCCGGGAGAACCCGAACCAGGACGGGCCCGTGCGGGAGACCCCCGGACGGAACGAGTCCGGTGAGGAGCGGTCGAACCAGGACTCGCCGGTCAACGACGGGTCGACCGGTGACGGTGTGGTGCGGGGCCCGGGTCCGGAGAACCAGGACGGGCCCGGGGAGTCTCCTGTGCGTGAGACTGCGAACCCGGTTGAGTCCGACCAGGGGTCGCCGGACCCGAACGCCCCCGTCCAGGAATCGCCCCACCAGGACGCACCGGCGAACGACAACCGCTCCGGTGACCAGGACAGCGACCGGACCGGCGACGGACAGGGCGCTCCCGCCCAGACCCCGACCGCGTCGAACCCGAACCCGGGCGGACAGGGCTCCAACGACGGCCAGACCTCCACCCAACGCCCTAACGGCACCGGCCGCGACGGCGACGTCGAGACGCCCGCGGGCGACGAGACCACGGACACCGGCTCCCGGCCGTTCCAGGACGACCCCGGCCGCGACGACACGCGCTCGCAGGACACCGACACCCCCGTTCGTCCCGACCCCGACGCACAGGTCACCCAGAACCACGGTGACGACCAGAACCAGGTCCGGGACGACAACCCCGGTGCGGCGACGTACCAGGGCGGCGACTCGGGCGACACCACCCCCCAGACCAACGGCGCTCCCGTGCCCGTCGTGGTCGCCCCCAACAACCCCGCCGGCCAGGGAACGGACTCCACCACAGGCGACGCCAGACGCGGTCCGGCCAACACCCCGCCGCCGCCCAAAGCGCGCCCCGACCCCGACGCCCCGGCCCCCGTCTCCGAGGGGCTCCGGCCGCCCACGGACTGGGAGGACGCCCGCGACGGCGTCGAACCGACGAGGGTCGGAAACAACCGCGACCGGTCCGGGGTCGACACGGACGGCGTCGAGATCCTGGACGGGTCCACCAAGGACTCCCCGATCGTCTCGATCGCCGAACGCGGCTTCGACGTGCGCCGCGTCCCCCTGCCGAACCCCGACCCGGACGGCCCGACACACGTCACCGAGCTCACCGTCCGGATCAACTTCGACACCGGACCCGGGGTCACTCCGGACCAGGCGGCCATCGCGCGGCGCGACTTCACGGACCGGCTCAACGAGGTGGTGAACCAGCGCTACCGGCTGCCCGACAGCGGCGACCAGCTGCACGTGCGCGTGGAGCAGGTGGGCCCCGAAGGGCAACCACACGCCGACATCACCTGGGTCCACGAGAACCCGGACCTGAAGGGCCGCAGCGACACCGCCAACTGGCGCCTGGACGACGGGGCGGACGTGTGGCTGCACGAGACCCTGCACCGGCTCGGCCTCAACGACGAGTACCGCGACCCCTCCCAGGAGGAGTCCGGCCGCCCCCAGGCGGTGCTCCGGGGGACGCCCGGTTCGAGCGCGATCCACGACGCGGGCGGCTACATGGACGCCCCCGGCGGGCGCGACGGCGCGCCGCCGAAGATCCTCAACCACTACCTGGAGCAGATCGAGCAGCAGGCCGACGGTGGGTCGCGCTACGACCCGCCGACCCGGCTGGGCGACCTCCCCGGTTCGGTCCACCGTGACCTGGCCGGTCTGCTCGACCCCGAGGGCACACGGAGCCAGGACGACACCATCGCGCTGTTCGGCGCCGCCTACGACCACCGTGTCCTCGGCCGCGACGACGACCGGGTGCGGTCCGACCTGCCGCCCCGGTTGCGGGACGCGTTCGACGACGCGGTGCGCGAGTGGACCTCGGACGGACGCTGGGACCACGCCCTCGACACCGCGCGCGGGGCCGGTATGGAGTCACCGCTGTCGCAGATGCCGAGCGGCCCCACGCCGGTGACGACCGAGAGTGGTGGGAACCACCGTGCCGCGTCTCCCTTCGGCAGGTGGTTCGACAGGGGACCCAAGCCCGAGAACCACGCGATGACGGACGTCTCGAACCGGCGCGGCGGCCCGAGCAACGAGGACACGAGCCACGGGCAGGGGCCGCCACCGCCGCCGCAGCAGGTCACCACCGAGGCGACGACCACCACGGAGACGACGGCTTCCGAGGGTCTCAACAACAACGAGAGCACCACCGACAACCTCAACGACGGCTCGAACGTGGTCGTCGACCCGAACGTCACCACCGAGACCACGGCTTCCGAGGGGCTCGGCAACAGCGAGAGCACCACCGACAACCTCAACGACGACTCGAACGTGGTCGTCGACCCGAACGTCACCACCGAGACCACCGAGACGACCACCACCGAAACCACCCCGACCCCGGTCAGCGAGGAGACGCGGCAGGTCCTCGACCTGCTCACCGACATCGACTCCGGGAACGACGGAGGCGAGTTCTCCGGCGTGCACGTCAACCCCGACGTCGACGTCCAGGGGCTGCGCCAGCGCCTGACCGACCAACTGGCCGAGCACGGGGTCCGGCCGGACCCCGAGGCGCTCGACCGCGCCCTCGACCACATCTCCAACGGCCAGGTCCGCCCCGACCAGGACCAGACGTTCACCATCCCCGTCCACGACCTCCCCACCGGCGACCGCACCACCGGTGACACCACCCCGCCACCGCGGGGCAACCTCCAGCTGACCGTCGACCGGGAGTGGCGGGACACCACCAGCTCACCTGACCGGAAGACCGGTTCCGCACATGCCTCGGAGAACCGGGCCAAGTCCGTGAGCACCGGAGCCCAGCAGGGGCGCAAGGGGTTCAACCCCGTGGTCCCGGTCACCGTCATCGGCGAGATCGCGGGAAAGCCCGCGCTGATCACCCCGAAGGTGAAGACGAACTTCTCGGTCCGCCAACGCGGCACCGAGTACCAGATGAGCGGGGAACGGCGCCACAAGCGCAAGGTCGACGTCGACGGGGACGACCCCGCGCGCTTCACCGCCGACGTCACCGTGACGGCCACCCTGGAGACGACGCCCCCGCCGACCCGGCCCGAGCCCGGCGGCGATCAACAGGGGGACGACCAACGGCCACAGCAGCAGGAGTCGGATGGGGAGCCCGTCCGGGTCGAGTTCTCCGACCGGCTGAACGACGTGGTCGACGTGGTCCTGCCGGGGCATCTGCGCACCGAGAACGGCGACGGTGACGGCGAGTCCGGCACGAGCCGACAGACCCCTCCGCAGCGGTTCCGAACCGACGACCCGACCTCGCGCGAGGGTGACGGCAACGGGACGCCGATCCGTGCCCCCCGGTTCTCGCGCACGCTCGGGGTCCTGGACAGCGACGCCCCCGGCAACTTCCCCGTCGACATGCGGACGATCCGCGACAACCTGGGCCGTGCCGACCAGGGCGAGGTGCTGCGCTTCCCGTACCAGGACAAGGACGGGAACACGCAGTTCGTCGAGATCAGTGGCGGACCGGTCGCCTACGAACGGATCGGGCCGGAGATGAAGGACTCCTCCTTCTCCGACACCGATAAGTCCGCCGCCAACGCCCAGAGCAGCGCGGGCCGCAGTAACAAGCAGGACGTCCGGGTCGGTGTCGGCGTCCTCGGCACGATCATCCCCGGCGGGGACTCGACCCCGGCCATCCGGGCGGGTGGTGAGGTGAGCGGGGGTGGTAAGGGCACCCAGAAGCACACGCGCAACACCGAGCACGGCAGCGAGCGCGTGTACGGGCCGGGGACCAAGGGCGACTCCGCGTTCTACCGGGTGACCCGTACCTACAACGTGACGACCACCGAACCCCAGCCCACCCCGGACACCAGCTCCACGAACACCACCACCCCGGACACCAGCTCCACGAACACCACCATCACCGGGAATCCGAACACCACCATCACCGGGAATCCGAACACCACCATCACCAACACCGGGAATCCGAACACCAACACCACCACGAACACGACCACCAACGAGCCCGGCGGAAGCTCGGCCGCGAAGACACCCCTCGTGAGCCCCGGCACCCTGAACCTCACCACGCTCGACCAGGTGCCCACCCCCGACGCCCGGGCCATGGCCGACGCCGGGAACGGCACCGGCCAGGACACCGGGCCCCGTCCCACCGCGCCCAGTACCCCCGGCCTCCACAACGACGGCGTGGACAACCTGAGCCAGGCGGTCCCGATCCGGTCCGAGTGGGGCGATGGACGCCTGCGCGACACCAACGGCGACTCCCCCATGAACGCCGCTGCCCGGCGTATCCACCAGGAGGTGTTCAACAAGCACCCCGAACTGGTGAACGACCCCTCTGGGACCCGGGGGGACCGGCGCGGGTTCTGGGGCAGCCTCTGGCGCGGCCAGGACCAGCGCGCACAGAACACCCTGGAGATTTACGAGAAGGTGGGACGCGCGGTCGGCGAGTCCGACAACCTGATCGGGGACGGGGTCGAGATCTACCTGCGCACCGGCGGGCTCCGGAACGCGATGATGCCCGCTCCCGGCAAGTGGCGCTCGTTCGTCAGCAAGTTCCCCGGAACGTCCTCCGTGCGCGGCGACGACAGGGACGGCGCCGACTTCGTCACCGTCCGGCTCAAGGGCACGCTCGACGACGCCCGGTTCGAGGGTTCCCGGAGCGGTGGCTCCCTCAGCACCAGCCTCAACGCCTCGACGGCGCAGGGAACGGGTCAGCAGAACTCGACCGCCGTGGTCGGTGAGGCGGCGGCGAACGTCCAGGCCCGGATCGGCTCGACGTCCTCCGGCTTCCCCAAGGGCATCGTCGACTTCGGTGGCAGCTACACCTTCGAACAGGAGAAGGCCACCCCGCTGTCCGGGAACCGTAAGTCGGGTGTGGAGTCCGCCTCCAGTGCCAAGGGCGATCTGGACTCGTGGTCCTACGCGCTGCACCTGGAGGCGTCGATCGGGACGAACACCCCCTTCGACGTCACCCCGCAGAGCACCGGACCGACCCCGCAGGGCCCCCGCGTTCTGGTGGAGGGCCCCAGGGCGACCCCCGTTCCGGGCGAGCTCGGCCCCTTCGCCTCGGAGGCCGAGCGCACGACGGCGGAGAACCGTGTCCAGGAAGACCTGCGGCAGGCCCTGGACACGGCCCAGCAGGCCCGCGACGCCGTGGACGTGGCCGACACCGAGGTCAGGAACAACGAGGATCTCGCCGGTCAGCTCACCGACCGCGAGAACCGGGTCACCGAGGCCGAGCGGCTTGCGAGGGAGGGCCGGGAGACCGCCGACGAGAACGAGAGGATCGCCCAGGAGCGCGAGAAGGCCGCGCAGGACGCGGAGAAGAAGGCCGAGGACGCGCGGAGGGACGCGACCAAGGAGCGTCTGGACGCCGCCCGCGACCTGCGGGACGCGGCCCGGCAGCGCAGGGACGCGATCGAGCGGGCGCTGGCCTACGCCGACGCGCTCCAGGCCGAGACGGACTCCCGTGAGCGCTCCGGGGGAGGCGAGACCCCGCCGAAGGAGCGGACCGCGCGGCCCACCCCGCTGCCCGACCTGCGTGACACGGGACTGGACTCCCTCGGGGACACACCGGACCAGAACTCCGCCGACCGGGCCTGGACCACGGCCCTGGACAACTGGAACCGGCTGAACGACGCCGAACAGCAGGCGAACCGGGCCGTCGCGGACGCCGAGGCGGACCGCGACTCCCGGGCGACGCCGCCCACGGAGGGGGAGGCGTCCGGCACCCCGCCGCAGCGGCCCGCCCCCTCGGACCGGGTCCAGGATCTGCACGCTCAGTCACAGCGGTCGGACCAGGACGCACGCGACCTGAAGGACAGGGCCGACGCCCAGAACGACAAGGCCTCCGTGGAGGAGGCCGGGGCGACCCGGGACGAGAACGCGGCCACCGATCTGCGAACGGAGGCCGACGACGCGCGCACCCTGGCCGACGACTCCGCGAAGAACGCGGAGAAGGTGGAGGGGGAGGCCGGTGAGGCCCGCGAGCGCCGGGACGAGTCGGTCCGGGCGCGGGACGACCTCACCGACAGCAGGGACCGGCTGACCCAGGCTCTGGAACGCGAGCGGGACGCCCACCGGGCCGCCGCCGAGGCACGCGGTAGGGCGGACGACCACGCGTTCTCCCGTGACCGTGACACCCGGTTGCACAGGCCGACGGCGGAGGACGAGTCGACCGACACGCGTAGCCAGAACGGAGAGGACGACGGTGACCGGAACCGTCAGAACGACGACGACCGGTCGAACGACGGTAGCGGGCGTGACCAGGACGGTGGCGGTAACGGGACGAACCGGGACAACGACGATAACCGGCGGTCGCCGGACCACCAGCGCGACAACGACGGTGACCACGACGGCGACCAGCGTGACCAGGACGGTCAGAACACCGACGACCGGCCCCCGCCGCCTCGCCGCAGGGCGCCCCTCGACCTCGACGGCCTGCCGCACGCACCCAAGTACTCGGAGTCCCCAGGGCTCTGGAACCACATCGTGAACATCGTCAAGTCCGCCCCCGGTTTCACCGCGGCCTCCCGTTCCAGCGAGGCCGTCCTCGGCCACTGGAAGGTCCTCAGCTCGCCCAAGGCCCTGGCCGCCCACACGATGGACGTCCACGACGGCGGGTTGCCCCTCCAGGGGCAGTTCGAGGACGGCGTACGCAAACGCGCCGACCTCAACCTGGACATCAGCGCCGACCGCAAGGGGATGCGCACCTCCGACGCCGTGCTCGACAGCGGCCTCGACCTCACCTACAAGACCGAGTCCGACCGGGGCACCGGTACCAGCGAGAGCACGTCGCACAACACGCTGCTCGGGCTGAAGGGCGAGGGCGCCCCCAACCAGTCGGACACCAGGAACAACCGCGTCCGCGGCTCCCTCGGCATCGTGCCCTGGGCCTCGAAGAAGACCCAGACGGCAGGGGACTCGAACACGTTCGGAGAGGAGGACAAGGTCTCCCTGCCCGGCAGTACCGTCGGAGTGACGACCTCCGACGACTTCAGCGTGGCAGGCAGGATTCGCACCCGTTGGAACGCCTTCGTGTCGATGCCGTTCGGTTCCACCAAGGACGTTGACGGTGTGCCGATCAAGAAGGGTTCGGGCGGTGGTCGGACCCAGAAGCCGAGCCATACCGAAGCCGGTTCGTCCGAGTCCCGCTACCGGGTCCTCGACCTCGCGCAGAAGGGGGCGCTTCCGGGCACCGCCGGACTCGACACCGCGCTCTCCAACGCCCGCTCCGTCCCGGACGACATCGGGTTCGTTCCTGGCAGGGAGAGCTCCGGTTACGCCCTCAACGGCATCGACACCGCCGGGGCGGTGGCCCAGATCGACCAGCAGGTGCGCGAGTACGGGGTCGAGCTGACCGACCAGAGCAAGCACGACATCAAGGTGGCCCTCTCCGCCACCAACACGCGGGGGACCAACCGCAGGCTCCAGACCGGCGGTCTGGTCCTGCCCATCCGGGTGCGGGAGGCCAACTTCGGAGAGCAGCGCTTCAGCAGCAGTGGCTGGATACGCCTGGGCCTGGGGCGCGACGGCACGCCCCGGTTCCACTCGGTGGAGTCCGGTCTGGCGTCGGAGCGCTCCCTCGCGCAGTCCGCCGAGAAGACCACCTCCCAGGGCAAGCAGAAGAAGCACGGCGTGACCGCCGGCCTGGACGGCGGCTTCAACCCCGTCCACGCCACCGGGACCAAGCCCGACGGGTCACCCGAGTTCCCCGGCGACCGCTACCAGTCCAACACCGGGACCGCCGGAACCGGTTGGGAGAGCGCGACCACCGACACGAAGCTGGAGGCGGACGCCACCTCGGACACGACCACGCGCACCATCAAGGCGCCCGGGGTCAACTCCACCTCGCAGATGAAGGTCGACTTCTCCCTGTCCCTGGACCGCTGGTACGGGAGCGGCTCACGGGGGGTCCTCAACGGGACCGTTCCGGTGGGCGACCGGAACGAGGTGTTCCAGGCGGGGGCGTTCCAGCCCACACAGCCGACCGCCGAGACGCCAGAGCCCCCGACCCCCCAGGCGGTCACCCCTCCGGCTGGCGGAGGCCGGGACATCCAGTCCTTCGCCGACGACTGGCGGGGCGGGCCCGGGCGCTCGGACCACGCCCTGCCTCCGCCCGAGTCGGTGGGGCGGGGGCCGATCGCCGACGCGGCGCTGATCGCGCAGGCGCGCGCACTGGGCTGGGACCCGGACGGCGCCTCGCGCGACGTCGGCGACGCCGTCACGTTCCTCCGCGAGGGCCGGGCCGGATCGCGCGCGGACATGCTGTCCGCGGCCGTGGACGAGCAGGTGCTGCGCGGGCTGTTCGGCCAGTCGTCCGACAACGGGGGCGCGACCCTGGTGGGAGACGACCCGCAGGGCCCCTTCGCCGTACCCGGCCTGGAGACCAAGCTCTTCACCAAGGTCGACCCCGACAACGCCACCATCATCGGTGCCGTCAAGGAGCTGGCGACCGGCAAGGAGAGCTCGAACACGCACCGCGAGGAGATCTCCGTCGCGCACAGCGGGTCGGCGGCGCTCAACACCGGGATCGACCTGTCCGGCATGAAGGGAGTCTCCTCGCCCGCTTCCGGTTTCAACGAGGGTTCGGCCCTCGTCGGCGGCGGGTTGTCCGACGCGGGCGCGAGCAGTACCGGTTCGGGCGGTGGAAAGCAGGCGTCCTCCACCGCGCGCACCGACGCCGCCGCCCCCGCCAAGGGCCAGGGTTACCTGGTGCGCTTCCCCGTCGACGCCCTGCTGGTCGCTCAGGACACCGCATCCGGGACGCCGCCCAAGGCGGAGTCGACCCGGACCACCGTCGACGTCTGGCTCAGTGCGGAGCAGGTCCGGGCGCTGGCCACCGGGGTGGACCAGGGTTCCATCGACGCCTGGAACACGGTGGCCGAGAACCAGGACAAGGCGGCCGACTCCGAGAAGGAACTCGGCAAGGCGGTCGACAACGAGCTGGGGTTGGACCGCTCGGAGGACGCCCGGACCCGGGCACGGGAGGCCCGGGACCTGTTGTCCGTGGGCCCCGACCTGGACCCGCGGATCTGGTCCGCGGAGACCTCCCGGGGAGTCCAGGCGATCCGGGAGTTCCTCGGCTCCACCGCCGAGGACCGCGGCTGGAACCGTCCGGAGGCCCGGACCTCGGCCGAGTACGAGACGGCCAAGAACGAACTGGAGAGGCTGCGGGAGAGCGAGGGCACCACCAACGGGCTCTCGAAGGAGACGGTCGACGCCCTGAGCGACCTCGTCAAACGCCGCCAGGAACTGCACGAGGCCCTCACGAAGCACCGCCGGGCCCTGAGGGCCTACTTCGACTCACTGGAGAGCGCCTTCCCCGCCCCCACGGAGACCAGCGACACCACCGACACTTCGCGCGAGGACCGGCGTGACCGGAACACGCGCGGCAACCAGTCCCAGAACACGAACACCCAGAACCCCCAGAACCCGCCGCCCCTCCAGCCGACCACCGACCCCCCGGTCAGACCCTCGGTACTGTCGACCTTCTTCTCCGCCATCAACCCGCGCGGCTGACCGTCCACAGACCCTCCCCACCGCGCCGCTCTTCGCGGCCGCCCCCGACCCGCCGGAGAACCTCCGGTTTCCGAAAGGAAGAAACGAAGAATGACGGACAACAACGAGGCAGCGCGCGGTCCCCACCGCCCGGGGCCCGTGCTGAGCTCGACGGGGGAGGCGCCCTCGGCCAAGGCCAGGGACGCCATCGGGGCCCCGTCCGAGCCCGGCCCAGGACAGACAGCCCCCCACACCGCTCCCACCACCCCCGCGGCCGCGTCCACCGGGGCCGCCCCGGTCGCGGCCGACACCGCGACCGACACCGCGACCGACAGCACCGAGCGCGGACGCCGCGCCCTCCTCGGGGCGCTGGCCCTGCGCGGCGGTGCCGACCGCTCGGCGGACGGCGCAGTGAAGGCCGACGACGACCGTTACCGTCCGAGCCGTCCGGTGCTCGCGGTCGCGGCCATCGCCGGGCTCATGCTGGTCGCCGCCCCCTTCGGCTTCTCGGCCGCCCAGGACCAGCAGGGCGACGCCCTGCTCCAGGGCGACCTCGCGGCGGGCGGCGGCTTCGCGGACCAGGCCACCTCCTCGGCTTCCGCGTCGGCCTCGGGCACGGGCGTGCAGGGGTACGTTCCCGAGGTCCAGCCGAACACCCCCGTTCCGCCCGGCGCCGACACCGGTACCGAGCCCGGTTCCGTGCCGGACCCCGCCTCCGCCGGCGCGGGCGCGGGTGCCGCCGGAGGGACGGGCGGGGGCGTCCCCGAGCGTCCCGTGGAGCCCTCGTCCGGGGGTCCTCAGGGCGTTCCGCCGGTCGGCGCCTCTGAGGAGGACGACGAGGACGGCGGCCGCGACGGCGGCGGCGGTGAGGGCGGCGGCGTCGGCGACCCCCTCGGCGTGACCGTGGAGAAGGGCTCGCTACTCGACACCCTGCTGAACGAACGCGGCGGCCAGGGCCAGGACGACCCGCAGGGGTCCAAGGACCCGGCCCCCGGCAAGGGCCCGCAGAAGGAAGAGGACGAGGACGAGGAGGGCGACCCCGAGGGCGGAGTCGAGGGCGAGCCCGACGGTGCGGTGGCATCACCGCTCACCGCCCGGTCCGGTCAGAGCGGCACACCGCTCAGCGAGGGCGCGGAGCCCGAGGAGACCGGTTCCGACGAGAACCGGTCCGAGCCCGACCCCGAGCCGGAGCCCGACCCGGAGCCGGAGCCGGACCCGGAGCCGGAGCCCGAACCCGAGCCGCAGTCCGAGCCGGAGTCCTTCTTCGCGGTCTCGGGTCCCGGGTGCAGCAACGAGGGCGCCCGCTACCGGGTGCACGGAGACGGTGTCTGGCGCTCGGGACCCTCGGGCTACACCGAGCGCGGATGCGTCGACGGCTACGATGTCATGGCCGTGAGCGGCGACCCCGACGGTGGCGGAACCTCCGCGGAGTGGACGTTCTGGCCCAACCGGCCCGGGTCCACCTGCACCGTCAAGATCCTCGTGCAGAACGGTCCCGAACCGCTGTGGGCCAACGGCGTCCCGATGCACTACGAGCTGTTCGACGGTGACAACACCGCTGACGGCTTCCGTGGCGGTTTCGAGGTCACCAAGCCCGACGGCGGCCGGTACTGGGCGCTGACCGAGTTCCAGCCCGAGGGCAACTCGTTCACGCTGCGCGCACGCAACCGGGGCCCCATCCCCGAGGGCGGCGAAGCCCCGCAGCTGCCCATCTCCGTGGTCGAGACCGAGTGCCGCTGACGGCCGGGTAGTCGCCGGTAACCCCTGACCGGCACTGTAGGACAAGCCCGCGGGCCCACCGGCCCGCGGGCACAGAAAGGAAGACGACAGGCGATGAACCGTCACGTGCGCGCGGTCGACCCCTCCGGCGGAGCCGAGTTCCGCACCATCGGCGAGGCCCTCGCCGCCGCCAGTGACGGAGCCGTACTGTCACTGGCACCGGGCCGCTACGACGAGAAGCTCGTGCTCTCACGCGTGGTCACGCTGATGGCCGCCGAGGGGCCCGGGACCGTCGAGATCCTGTGCTCCTCCGGCTCCGCGGTCACCTCCGTCGCCGAGGCGGTCAAGCTCACCGGCCTCGTCCTGCGCGGCCGTGACAAGGAGGCCCCGGTGGTCGACGCCGCCGCCGGACAGGTCGAGCTGGCCGACTGCGAGGTCGAGGGCTCCTCCTGGGCGGCGGTGCTCGCCCGGGACAAGGGCGCCCTGGCGCTCCGGGGCTGCACGGTGCGGTGCGGTGAGGGCGCGGGCATCGTCGTCACCTCCGAGCAGACCAGCGTCATCGAGGACTGCGTGATCGAGGACGTCGGTACCAGCGGCGTCGTCATCAACGACAAGGGCGCCCCCGAGGTGCGCCGGTGCACCATCCGCGACGCCGGCGCCAACGGGATCTACGCGGCCGGCGGAGGCGCCGGACACATCAGCGACTGCACGGTCTCGGGTACCACCAAGGCCGCCGTGGTGATCGACGAGCACGCGGCCACCCGCCTGAGCGGCCTGCGGGTGCACGCGGTCGCCGACGACGGCGTCGTCATCTCCACCCGGTCCTCCGTCACCGTCAGCGACCTCACCGTCGACCGTCCCGCGGGCCGGGGCCTGGTCCTGCGTGCCGGTACCGACCCCCGCGTGGAGCGGGTCCGCGTCACCGGCAGCGGTGGCGCGGGCATCGTCGCCGAGGACAAGGCCCGGGGTCACCTCCGTGAGTGCGACGTCCGCGACGCCAAGGCGGAGGGGGTCAGCGTCACGGGCCGTTCCTCCACCGCGTTCAGCGGCCTGAACGTCCACGGGGCGGAGTCCGCCGGAATCCACGTCGCCGAGGACTCCACCGCCGAGTTCGACCGCGTCACCGTGGGGCGCACCGCCGGAGCGGGTGTCGAGATCCTCTCCGGCGCGGCCCCCTTCCTCCGCAACGGCACGGTCACCGGGGCGCGCGGCCACGGAGTGCGCTGGGAGGGCGGCGGCGGACGCGTGGAGGACGTGGAGGTCACCCGTCCCCGGCGGACCGGGGTGTACGCGGCGGCCGGGGCGCGGGCCTCCCTGAGCGGGGTTCGCGTGGTCGGCGCCCGGGAGAACGGGCTCGCCGCCGCTGGCGGCGCCGTCCTCGACCTGCGTGACAGCGAGGTCTCCGAGTGCGGCGGCGACGGGGTCGCCGTGCACTCGGAGGGGGAGATCGCGGCGCTGCGCGTGCGCTCGCACGAGAACACCCGCAACGGCGTCCTGGTGGCGGCGGGCGCCCGCGCCGTGCTGCGCTCCTGCGAACTCGTCGGCAACGGGGGCGACGGCGTGCTCGTCGGCACGGGCGAGGAGGTCGTCCTCGACGGCTGCACGGTGCGCGGCAACGGCCGGGCCGGGCTGCGCCAGACCGTCGCCGGTGACCACGTCCGGGCCAGCTCCCTCGTCAGCGAGGACAACCAGGCGGAGGACCTCTTTGGGCCGGACGCCGTGGCGGCCGGGGCCGGTTCCGTGCCGGGGGCGTCGGCCGAGGACGACCCGGAGGACGACGAGGAGCGGGGCCCGCTGGCCGAACTCCAGGCCCTCATCGGGCTGGAGAGCGTCAAGGACGAGGTCACCACCCTCATCAACCGCAACAAGATGGCCCGCCACCGCGCCGAGATGGGCCTGCCCTCGCCGCCGGTCGCCCGCCACCTGGTCTTCGCCGGTCCTCCGGGCACGGGCAAGACGACCGTGGCACGCCTCTACGGCCGGGTACTGGCCGACCTGGACGTGCTCCGCTACGGGCACGTCGTCGAGGCCGCCCGAGCCGACCTGGTCGGGCAGTACGTCGGTGCCACCGCCATCAAGACCACCGAGGTGTTCGAGAAGGCCCGGGGCGGCGTGCTGTTCGTCGACGAGGCGTACACGCTCTCCTCCGAGGACAACGGCGGCTTCGGTCAGGAGGCCATCGACACCCTGGTCAAGCTCATGGAGGACCACCGCGACGAGGTGGTGGTGATCGTCGCCGGGTACGCGGCCGAGATGGACGGCTTCCTGTCCTCCAACCCCGGCTTGGCCTCGCGTTTCGCGCGGACCATCACCTTCCCCAACTACGGGGCCGAGGAACTGGTGAGCATCGTGGAGCGCCTCGGCGCCGTCCACCAGTACACGCTCTCCCCGGACCTGCGCCCCCTGCTGCTCCAGCACTTCGAGGCGCTGCCCAAGGGCCCGGCGTTCGGTAACGGTCGTGAGGCCCGCAAGGTCTTCGAGGAGATGGTGGACCGCCAGGCGCACCGGCTCGGCGAGGACCCGCCCGCCGACCCCTCCGAACTCACCGTGCTCACCCCCGACGACCTCGGCGCCGCTCCCGAGCGGTCGGCCGGGCCCGGCGGGGACGACGTGGCGGGCCTGCGCGCCGAACTCGACGCGTTGACCGGTCTGTCCGAGGTGAAGTCCACCGTCAACGACCTGGTCAACGTGCTGGTCGCCGCCGAACGCCGGCGCGCGATCGGGATGCCCGCCCCCAGTCTGAGCCACCACCTGGTCTTCGCGGGCCCGCCCGGTACCGGTAAGACCACCGTCGCCCGACTGTACGGCCAGCTGCTGCGGGCCCTGGGAGTGCTGCCGCTCGGGCACACGGTGGAGGCGGCCCGCTCGGACCTGGTCGGCCGCTACATCGGACACACCGCGCAGCTCACTCTGGAGACCTTCGAGAAGGCGCGCGGCGGTGTGCTGTTCATCGACGAGGCGTACACGCTCACTCCGACCGGGGCCAACGGCGACTTCGGTCAGGAGGCCGTGGACACCCTGGTCAAACTGATGGAGGACCACCGGGACGAGGTGGTGGTGATCGTCGCCGGGTACAACGCGGAGATGCGGCGCTTCCTCGACTCCAACCCCGGTCTGGCCTCGCGGTTCGCCCACCACGTCCGGTTCGCGGACTACTCCGACGAGGAACTCGTCTCCATCGTCAACAGCATGGCGGAGGCGGGCGGGTTCACCGTCCCGGGAGAGACGGTGGCCGCCCTGGAGGCGCACTTCGCGGGCGTGCCGCGCACCGAGTCCTTCGGTAACGCCCGGTACGCGCGCCAGGTCCTGGAGCGGATGATCACCCGCCAGGCGGGGCGCACCATCGCCCTCGCCGAGCCCACGCGCGAGGACCTGACCCTGCTCACTCCGGCCGACGTGCCCTGACCGCGCGGTGCCCGCCCGCCCCCGTGACGGGCGGGCACCGATCTCCCCGCGTTCCCGGGTGTACTCAACCTCCATGGTCAGGACACCTAGGCGCGCACCAGCTCCACCACGCTGACCCCGGTCCCCGGCACCACCCGGTTCAGCCGGAGCCCGGCGCGCTCGGCGACCTCGGCGAACTCGGCCCGGGTCCGCTGCTTGCCGTCGCAGTGGACCAGCATGCTGAGGCCCATGAACTTGGCCGTCCGCTCGGGGGCGGGGCCGTCGGGCACCAGCACCTCGGCGAGCAGGACCCGGCCCCCGTCGGTCACGGCGTTCCGGCAGTGGGTGAGGACGCGGACGGTGTCGGCGTCGTTCCAGTTGTGGACGACGCTGGCGAGCAGGTAGGTGTCGCCCCCTTCGGGCACGGAGTCGAGGAAGCTCCCGCCCACGACCCGGCAGCGCCCCGCGAGCCCCTCCCGTGACAGCGCCGGGTCGGCGTCGCGGACCACCTCGGGCCGGTCGTACAGGACCCCGGTCAGGTGCGGGTGGGCCGTGAGGAGCAGGGACAGGAGGCGGCCCCGTCCGCCCCCGACGTCGACCAGGCACGCGCTGTCGCCGAAGTCGTACTCGTCCACCAGGGAACGGGTGATCTGCGAGGAGATGTCGGTCATCCCCTGGTCGAACACCGAGGCGGACTCCGGGTGGTCGCGCATGTAGTCCCAGACCGGGGCACCGTGGACGGCCTCGAACACCGGCCCTCCCGTGCGCACCGCGTCCGCCAGGTGGGCCATGGTGGAGCGCTCGGCCGGGCTGCCCAGCCAGCGGGCGTACCCGCGCATGGAGTCGGGCGCGTCCGAACGCAGGGCCCGGCCGACCTCGGTGAGCGCGTAGGCCCGCCCCGGGAGTTCCTCGACCAGGCCGAGGTCGGCGCAGGCGCGCAGCAGCCGGTGCAGGGCGTCGGGGTCGGCCCCGACCAGTTTCGCGATCTGGTCGACCGGTGTCGGGGCGGCGGACATCGCGTCGGCCACACCGAGCTCGGCGGCGGCGCTCACGGCGGCCGCGACCCAGCTGGACGTGATCAGCTCGAAGAGTTTCAGGGCGGGGCCGCTCAGCGGCGTGGGGCCGTCGTGCACCGAGGAGAGGGGAGGAGAGGACACGGGTGTCTTGCGCCTTTCGATGACTGCCCTCAGCCGGGGGTCGGCCGGAGGGTCCAACGGCCTCCGCAAGGCCAGGCGACACGCTATATTACTCCCTGAATTTTAACCAATACGGAGAGTGGGTATGGCTGTGGTGGCCGAAGAACCGCGGCACCCGGCCCAGAGCCGGGCGGCACAGGCACTCCACGTTCTGACCACGCGAAGAGTCGTCCGCTCCTTCAGCGACAGACCGGTGGAGGACGACCTCCTCGAACCCCTCCTGGACGCCATGCTCGCGGCACCCTCCGCCTCCAACAAGCAGGCGTGGGCGTTCGTCACGGTCCGTCGCCCGCGCACCCTGAGACTGGTCCACGCGTTCTCCCCGGGCATCATCGAGCGCCCGCCCCTCGTCGTGGCGGCCTGCTTCGACCGCTCCCGCGCGGTCGGCGGCGGCGCCTGGGACGAGGGCATGCTCTGCGTGGCCATGGCCGTGCAGAACCTGTTGCTGGCCGCACACGCCGTGGGCCTCGGAGCCTGCCCCTCCGCCAGCTTCCGCAAGGGCCCCGTCAGCAGGTTCCTCAGGCTGCCGAGCCACCTGCAACCACTGCTCCTGGTGTCGATCGGGCACCCGGACCGAACCCCCGAGACCGCGCCCAGGCGCGGCCGGAACGAGGTGATCAGCCATGAGTGCTGGGGTGAATGACCACCGCACCGGTGAGGAACTGGTGCTGCTCGCCGCCTACCTGCTCAGCAGCGGCAGAGGCCTGCTGGAGGAACCGGCCGCGTACGGCCCCCTCCGCTGCCTGGACGCCGCCCGACGCGTCCTCTCCCTGCGGTCCGGGATCGGTTCCCCGACTCCCCGGAACTGACCGACCTCAAGGCGCGCATGGACGACGTCATGTGCGGGGCGATGGCCGACCGGGAGCTGGACGTCCTGCTCGACGAGCTGTGTGACCGGCTCGCCGCCGCCCTGGAGGAGCCCGGTGCCGTTTCCGCCTGAGACGACGTGGCCGGGAGAGCCCGGCCGGGGTGGTTCGGAGGTCGGATCACCGGGGGACGGCGTGTTCGAGGCCAGCCCCTTCACCCGGACGTGCGAGCTCCTCGTGGAACGCGGCGACCACGCCCTCATCGGGATCAGCGCCGGGAACGGCTACTTCAGTCAGCGGCGGCTCGCCCAGATCATCGACTGGATCGGGCACAGGTTCGCCTCCGTCGACCTCCTCTACGCCGACCTGCACCTCGACACCATGTACCGGGCGTGCGGCGACGACGCGGCACAGGCCGCCAGACGGGCCAGCCGGGCGCTGCGGGACGTACGGCGCCGCGTCCGCCGGGCCATGGAGGCGGCCTCCGACGTGCCCGCCCGGGTCAGAGCCCTGGCCCTGTCGGAGACGGTCGACCTGCCCGGGTACCGGACGGCCCTCGCCCGGATCGACCGGGAGCTCGCCGAGGACCCCACGGTGCTGCGCGCGTGCGAGGAACACGTGCGGACCATCGTCGGTGACGGGCCCGGGCCCGCCGGGGCCCGCTTCGCGGCGGGGATGGCCTACCTGCGCGCCGAGCTGCCCTTCCTGCTCAGCACCCCCGAGGTGCTGTCGGTACCCACGTCGGTGTGCTGCTACCACGAGCTGCTGCCGCTCCTGGTCGAGCTGGAGGGCGACACCTCCTGCATCCGCCCGGGCCAGGGGCACCTCGTCCTCCGGCCGAGGTGACACCGGTGGGGCGGGGGAGGCCCGCCCCACCGGTCGGTGACCGGGACGGCGCCGCCGTATCGGTCGGCGGCCGGAGCACGCCCGCCCCGCCGATCAGGTGAGGACGGGCCGCACGTCCATCACGGACTCCCCGTCGGGCACCCGGTGCACCGCGTGCAGTCGCAGACCCGCCTGCGCGAAGAGCGCCTCGTACTCCTCCGACGAACGCGCCGCGGCCCCGTAGAGCACGAACATGCTCAGGCCGATGGCCTCCACGAACGCGTTCGGCCGCTCCCGGTCGGGCAGGTGCCCCACCACCAGCAGCCGCGACCCCCGCGCCATCGCCGCGCGGACGTTGCCCAGGACACGGACCGCGTCCCGGTCGGACCAGTTCTGCAACACCCGGGCCATGACGTAGACGTCCGCCCCCGCCGGGACCTCCTCGAAGAAGCTGCCGCCCACCACCGAACAGCGGTCGGCGACCCCCTCGGCGCGCAGCAGGGACGGGGCCCCCGCCACCACCTCCGGGAGGTCGAGGAGCACACCCCGGGCCCCGGGCAGGGCACGCAGCACGGCGGCGATCGTGGCGCCCTCCCCGCCGCCCAGGTCGGCCACCGTCCCCGTCCCCTCCAGGTCGACGGCGCCGAGCAGGGTCGCCGCGGGGCTGGAGGCGTTCATCGCCCGGTTGAACACGTCCGCCGCGTCACGGTGCTCGCCCAGGTAGTCGAACAGCTGGCTTCCGGTCTGGATCTCGAACGCGGTCCGCCCCGAGCTCACCGAACCGCCCAGCCGTGTCCACGCCTGGAACAGGTCCCCGTAGGTGCACATGCGGAAGAGGTCCCGCAGGCCCAGGGGGTCGTCGGCGCGCAGGTGGTCCCCGGCGGGGCTCAGCGCGTACACGCCGGGCCCGGTCCGCTCCACCAGCTCCGCCGCCGTCACGGCGTGCAGGACCACCAGCAGCCGCTCCTCGGGGACCCCCAGCTCCCGCGCCAGGTCGGCCGCCGGGCGCGGGCCGTCCGCCAGCGCTTCGACCACGCCCAGCTCGACCATGGCCGAGACCGCGTGGAGGAGCATCGCGGAGGAGACGATCCTCGCCAGGGGCGCCTCCGTGCGCTGCCCCGGGCCCGCCGCCGCCCCGTTCATCCGTCCCACACTGACCGCCACACCGTCACCCTCAAGCACCGCGACCCGCTCCCCTCGTCCGAATCTCCGTCACAGAAGGTGACGATGCCAGTTCCGGGCGTGGTGTGTGGGAGCTTCGGTGAGGACGGTGCTCGGCGCGGCGGTCAGACGGACGCGGACGCACTCCAGCAGCTCGGCGATGACGCGGGGCGGCGGTCGCCACCCGCCGCTAACCGGTCGGCATCACGGTGACGAGCTTCTTGTTGACGAACTCCTGGATGCCCGCCGCGGACAGCTCCTGCCCGTAACCGGACCTCTTGGTGCCGCCGAACGGCAGGTCCGGGCGCGTCCAGGTGGGGTGGTTCACGAAGACCATGCCGGTGTCGATGCGCCGCGCCACGTCCGCTCCGTGGGCGACGTCCTCGGTGAACACCGATCCGCCCAGACCGAAGGTGGAGTCGTTGGCGATCCGCACCGCGTCCTCCTCGTCCTCCGCCCGGAAGAAGAGGGCGACGGGCCCGAAGAACTCCTTGTCGTACACGGGGTTGTCCCGGGTGAGGCCGGTGATGATCCTCGGTTGCGCGAACGCGCCCTCCTCGGGCACGGGATCGCCCGGGGTGACCACCGTCGCGCCGTGTTCCTCGGCCTCGTCCACGAGTTCCTGGAGGTCGTCGGCGGCGCTCTGCGACGAGAGCGGGGGCAGGGTCGTCCCGGAGTCGAACGGGTCACCCGCCCTCAGCCGGGCGAACCCCTCGGCGAACCGCCGCAGGAACTCGTCCGCCACCTCCTCGACGACGATGATCCTCTTCGCGGCGACACAGCTCTGCCCCGCGTTGTTGAGCCTGCCCCAGAGCGCGCGCTCGACACTGAGGTCGAGGTCGGCGTCGCCCAGCACGACGAGGGCGTCGCTCCCCCCGAGTTCGAGGGTGCTCTTCTTCAGCTGCTCGCCCGCGTGGGCCGCGACGCTGGAACCCGCCCCCTCGCTGCCGGTGAGGGCGACGCCGCGCACGCGCGGGTCCCTGATGGCCCGGGTGACCTGGTCCTTGCTCGCGTAGACGTTGGTGTAGGCGCCCTCGGGAGCTCCGGCCTCCCTGAACAGCGACTCGAAGGCCGCCGCCGACTGCGGGACGATCGAGGCGTGCTTGACCACGACGACGTTCCCGGCCATGAGGTTGGGACCGGCGAACCGCGCCAGCTGGTAGTAGGGGAAGTTCCACGGCTGGACGCCGAACAGCACCCCGATGGGGTCGCTGACGACCACCGCCTCGCCCACCCCGGGGTCGTCGGTCGCCACCCTCTCGGGGGCGAGGAACTCCTCGGCGTTCTCGGCGTAGTAGTCGAGGATCGAGGCGGCCAGCTCCACCTCGCCCCGGCTCTCCTCGAACAGTTTGCCCATCTCCAGGGTGAGGAGCCGCGCGAAGTCGTCGGTGCGCTCGCGGAGGATGCGGGCCGCGCGCCGCACGACCTCCCCGCGCTCGTCGAAGGACCTGGTGCGCCACGACTCGAAGGTGCTCTGGGCGGTGCCGAGGGCACGTTCCAGCTCCTCGTCCGAGATCTGCGCGAACGTCGCCAGGGTCTCGTTCGTGTAGGGGTTCGTGGTCGCGTAGACCATGGTTCCTCCTCTGTCCGTGTGCCCGCCGGAGGTCGCGGAGGGGCCTTCGAGGAGCGACCGTGCGCTTCGCACGGAGCCCGGTTCCCGTAGGGGGACCCGCTCACTCCGAAGGGAGCCCGAAACCCGCTTCCCGGCGGTCGTGTACGTCCGTTCGCCGTCGTCGGCGCGCGGTCAGGCCAGTTCGGGCTTGCCGAACACGACCGCGTAGCCGGAGGGCAGGTGGCTCAGCACCTGGTTCAGCTCGCCGCCCGACACCGCCCTGCCCACGGTGCTGAGCACCGCGCCGGAGTCCTGCTGCGCCGTCAGCGGCCGGGCCCCGGTCGCCTCGGCGACACGGCTGTAGAACTCCTCGATCCCGAAGGGCTCGGCCTCCAACCCGTCCAGGGGCCGAAGGGCCTCGTCCAGGGGTCCGGGGATCTGCGCGGCCAGGTGGTCCAGGGTGGTGCCCGGCAACCGCTCCGCCAGGACGGAGAACACCGCACGCGTCACCTGTTCGGCCTCGCGCTGGTCCTCGTACTCGCCGACGTCGCGCACCTGTGCCAGGAACTCGTCGTAGCGCATCCTTCCCCCTCGTCAGACGACTTCGAGTGCCTTGGGGACCAGCCTGCCCGGGTGCGCCCGCGCCAACACGTCACCTGGAGACACGAGGAGGACGATCCGCGCGTTCACCACCCGGTGAGCAGGAGGTGGTTGACCAGGAGGGCCGTGACCGCCTGAACGGCGAGCCAGGCCCTCCGGTGGCGGCCCGGCAGCAGGGCCGCGGCGGGTACGAGCCACAGCACGAACGGCAGCCAGATGCGCTCGGTCTCGCCCTTGCTCATCCCGGACAGGGTCGCGGCGGCGACCGCGCAGAGCGCGGCGGTCACCAGCAGCGCCACCGTCGCGTCGTCCCGGGACGGCGCCCGGCGCAGACCCCGCACGGTGCCCGGCACCAGCGCCAGGGCCCGGCGCGCCCCCGCCACGGCCGCCAGCCCGGCCGTCACGCACACGGTGGCCAGGTTCGCCCAGACCCAGTAGCCGTAGGGGCGGACGGCCGCCACCCCCTGGTAGTAGCGTTCCACCAACAGCTGGTACCCCTCCCACCACCAGAAACCGGCGGCGGTGAAGGCGGCGGCCACCGCGAGGGCGCCCGCCAGCGCGTAGGTGAGGGGGCGGGCGTTCCGCGCGCACAGGAGCACGGCCACGGCCAGGAAGCCGATGAGCACGAGACCGTACGACAGGTACACCGACCATCCCAGAAGCACCCCCGCCGCCAACGCGGCGAGACGCGGCGTACGGGCGCGCGGGGACGCCGCCACGGCGAGCAGGGCCAGCCCCCACGCGGTGACCGCCGCGAAGTAGCCGTCGGCGGAGACCCCCACCCAGACGGCGGCGGGCACCAGGACCACGAACGGGGCCGCCCGGCGGGCCGTCTCCTCCGCACCCAGCGCCCGCAGGGCCACCAGGACCGCGGCCGAGGCGGAGGCGCCGACCACGACGCACCAGACCCCGGCCCACGCCCCTCCGCCCAGCCCGACGCGATCCAGGGCGACGAAGGTCAGGACCGCGCCCGGCGGGTGCCCGGCCACGTGCGTGGGCCAGTTGTCCGGCTGCCCCACCAGGATGTGCCGGGTGAACGTGCTCAGGGCGGCGCCGACGTCCTGGAACCGGTCGACCGAGGCCAGGTACTCGTGGGGGGACAGGAGGCGGTCGGTGATCCCGCGCCGCCAGCCGTCGACGAGTGCGAGGGCGGTGGTCCACAGGACGGAGGAGCCCCAGACCGACCACACCAGCGGGCGCCAGGGCAGCGCCCGGGCCGCGGCGGGCCCCTGGAGCACCACCACCGCCGCCAGGAGGAGGGCGGGGACCGTGCCGGGACCCACATGGGGGAGCCAGGACGCGTACAGCGGAGGCCAGGCCACGTACAGGACGCCGTGGGCGTTCTGGATCAGGGTGCCGACCACGGCGGCGGCGGCGAACAGGAGCACGGCCAGAACGGCCACGAGCAGGTCGGCGCGGATCGGGGCGCGGTCCGTGTCGGTCCCGCCGCTCGGGCTCTGGAGATCGGGCTGCGTCACGCCGTCACCGTAGGTCAGGTCGGCGCCCGTGGCCCGGTGGCGCCGGGGCGTGTCGCCGACGCCGGGAAGGAAGCGTCTCGCGCGGGTGGTGACACTCCGTGAGACCGGCGGTGCGCCGCGACCGTGCGGGCGCGGCCTAGCATGACCGCGAGCTGGCCCCGCCCGACCGGGAGGCGATCGACCGCGTGAACGAGAACGACCAGGGCGGGCGCACGCCCGAGGCGACGCCGGGCGGTGGGCGCCCGGACGGGGACTCGAGGGCTCGCACGCGGGGCGAACGGCTGCGGGCGGCGCTGAGGGGCGGCCCGGCCCTCGGACCCGTCCGGCCGGGCTGGTGGCGCAGCCCCTCACGCGGGCCGTGGCTGACCTCGCTGCTGGGCACGGTCCTCCTCGTCGGGCTCCCGGTCCTGTTCGTCACCGGCCTGCTCTCCTACGCCGCCTACAACCCCGACCTGGCGGGCAACGACAAGACCCCCGACCGGGGGCTGCTCGGGTTCTACCTCTTCGCCTGGCCCACCGACCCCCCGTGGCTCTACCGCCTCACCCAGGGCGTGCACGTCACGCTCGGGATCACCCTGGTCCCCGTCCTGCTGGCCAAGCTGTGGTCGGTCGCGCCGCTCCTCTTCCGCTGGCCCCCGGCCGACTCCGTCGCCCGGGCACTGGAACGCCTGACGGTCCTCTTCCTGGTGGGAGGCGCGCTGTTCGTCTTCGCGACCGGCATCCTCAACATCCAGCTGGAGTACCTCTTCCCCGGCTCCTTCTACCCCCTGCACCTGTACGGGGCCTGGGTGTTCGCGGCGGCCCTGTTCTCCCACGCGGTGCTGAAACTGCCGACCGCGGTCCGGGAGCTGCGGGCTCGCGGGCTCCGTGAGGCCCTGAGCGACCGGGGGAAGGGGCCGCACGCGGAGCGGGGCGCGCTGGTCGCGCCCGACCCCGACCCCGAGGCGGCCTCGCGCCGCACACTGCTGGGCGCGGTGGGGCTGGGGTCGCTGGCGCTCCTCCTGACCACGGTCGGGCAGAGCCTCGGGGGCGCGCTGAGGCCGACGGCGGTCCTGGCGCCCCACGGACGGCTGCCCGGGGAGGGCGCCGACGGGTTCCCGGTGAACACGACCGCCGCCCACGCGGGGGTCACCGACGCCGACACCGGCCCGGACTGGCGGCTGACCGTGCGCGGCGCGGACCGGGCGGTCGTCCTCACCCGGCAGGACCTGCTCGACCTCCCCCAGCACACATCCGCACTGCCCATCGCCTGCGTGGAGGGGTGGTCCACCCGCGACCTCGACTGGGAGGGCGTGCGGCTGGCCGACCTCGCCGCCCTGGTCGCGGCCCAGGGGCCGCCGGGGGTCTTCGTGGAGTCGGCACAGACCTCCGGGTCCTTCTCCAGCGCCGCGCTCCGCGACAACCAGGTCGCCGATCCCCGGTCGCTGCTGGCCCTGCGCGTCAACGGAGCCGACCTGTCGGTCGACCACGGCTACCCCGCCCGGGTGATCGCGCCCGCCTGTCCGGGCGTGCACAACACCAAGTGGGTCACCCGGCTCAGCTTCGGCGCGGTGTGACGTCGCTCCCGCGCCGCGTGTACGGCGCCTCCCCGTGGCACCTGCTCCTGATGGTCGGCGTGCTGGCCCTCATCGCCTACGCGGGCACGCGCCTGCTCCACGGGGGCGACCCGTGGATGATCGCCGTGTGGTTCGCGGGCGGCGCGCTCCTGCACGACCTCGTGCTGGTCCCCGCCTACACGCTCGTGGGCCGGGCCGTCCGGCGGGTGGGGCGGAGGGTCGGCCGACACGCGGGACGCGGGGCCGGACGCCGTGGGAGCACGGCCGTGCCGGACCTCGTTCTGGTTCCCGCGACCGCCTCCGGACTCCTGCTCCTGGTCTACCTCCCGCTGATCCTCGGACCTCCCGACGCCTACGTGTCCAAGACGGGGCTGACCGGGGAACCGTTCGCGGCGCGGTGGCTCCTGGTCAGCGCGGTCCTGCTCGCGGCCTCGGCTGCGGTGGGGGCGGCCCGGGCCCGACGGGCGGCGCGGCGCGACCGTCCGGGCTGACCACCGGACACCGGCGGGAGGCCGCCCCGGATCGCCGAGGGGCCCGCCGGACGCCCACCGTTTCGCCGGAACCGGTTCGCACCCAGGCCGCCACCGCTGGTCAGCGGGGCGCGCGCAGCGCCGCGAACCGGCGCTCCCCCTCCCGCCAGGACTCCTCCCAGCACCACCCACCGCCCTCCGCGTAGGAACGCAGGGCCGGGAGCCCGAGCCGGGCCCACGTGAAGGGTGCGCCCTGCTGCCCCCAGCCGTCGGTGACCTGCACGGTCACCCGTTCGTGGACGTCCCGGTCGGCCGCCTCGACGATGAGCAGCCCCCGGGGCAGCACGAGGTCCCGCATCCGCGCGAGCAGGGCCGACGGGGTCCCGCCGATCCCGATGTTGCCGTCGATCAACAGGGCGGTGTGCCAGCGGCCCTCCTCCGGCAGGGGGTCGAACACCGAGGCGTGTACCGCCCGGCCGCCCGCCTCCACCACCCGCGACACCGCCACCGGGTTGGTGTCCACGCCCAGGGCCCGGTGGCCCCGGGCGGTCAGGGTGAGGACCATCCGACCCGGGCCGCAGCCCGCGTCGAGGGTGTCGCCCTCGGTACGGTCCAGCACGCTCTCGTCGGCGGCGTCGGTGGTCCCGCACCACCGCTCCACCTCCAACGGGAGCATCCACCCGTCGGACCTGCGCAGGTACAGCGGTCCGTGCCCGTTGGCCAGGGCCCGCGAGTACGGGTCGCACCGCCACGGGGCCGCCCTCGTGCCCGCCCCCATCTCCGGGGCCCTCACGACCGGACCTCCGTTCTCCTGGCTCCGACGACCCGGCCGAAGCGGCTCCCGGGCACCAGACGGGCCACGGCGGCCGCGTCCCGGGGGGTGTCCACGTCTCTGAGCACCTCCAGGTCACCCACGCGCAGACCGGCGTCCACCAGTCGCGCGCGTTGGAGGCGTCCGGTGTGCGGAGTGGACATCGGCACGCCGCGCAGCAGGCCGGGGTCGGGGTCGGCCATCCCGAGCGCCCAGAACCCGCCGTCCTCGCTCGCGCCGAACCACGCGTCGGTGTGCGCCCAGGCGTCCGGCGCCAGGGCGGGCGCCAGGTGCGCGGCGCGGACCTGCGGGGTGTCCATACCGATCAGCAGGGAGGGCCCCGAGCACACGGAGAACGCGTGCGCGAGACGTTCGTCCAGGCCTCCGCCGGACTGCGGGACCACCTCGAACCCCGTGTCCGGCATCCAGGAACCCGTCCGCCCCTCCAGCACGAGGAGGCGTCGACGCGCGGGCAGCGAGCGCACCGTGTCGAGGGTGTCCGCCAGCGCGGCCTCTGCCACGGCCGCCGCCTCCTCTGGGGAGTAGTCCGGCGTCAGCCGTGTCTTGACCCGGCCGGGGACGGGTTCCTTGGCGATCACCAGCAGGGTCGTGGCGGGAAGGCCGGTCCGCCCGGTGCGGTTCATCGCTCGCCTCCCCCCGTGCCCACGCGCGCCCCGGTCGGCGGTTCGCGCAGCACCGAGGTCATGTCGCGTACGGCGGTCCAGGTCCCGCGCCACGTCCCGGTCACCTTGGACACCCCGGACCTCGGCCGGTAGGGGACGTCCACCTCCGTGACGCGCCACCCGGCGTCGGCGGCCCGCACGACCGTCTCCAGGGGGTAGCCCGAGCGCCGGTCGGTCATTCCCAACCCCACCAGCCCCGTTCGGCGGGCGGCCCGCATCGGTCCGATGTCGCTGACCCGCACCCCCGTGCGGGAACGCAGCATCCGCGCGACGACCGCGTTGCCGACCCTGGCGTGGACGGGCCAGGCGCCCCTGCGGGTCGGGCGCCGTCTGCCCAGGACCAGGTCGGCCTCGCCCCGCCGGACCCGCTCCACCAGCCCCGGGAGCAGGCCCGGGTCCAGGGAGGCGTCGCAGTCGCAGAAGCAGACGTACTCGGCTGTGGCGGCCGACAGGCCCGCGTGGCACGCCGCCCCGAAGCCCCTGCGGGACTCGGGGACGACCACGGCTCCCAGCGCCTCCGCGACGGCGGCCGATCCGTCGGTCGAGCCGTTGTCCACGACGATCGCCCGCCACCCCGGCGGGATGCGCTCCATGACCCAGGGGAGCGCGGCGGCCTCGTCCAGACAGGGGAGCACCACGTCGACCGAGGGCGGGCCGGTCCCGGACGCGTCCGGGTGCGTGCGCGCCTGTTCGTTACCGTGAGGTTCGTTGATCACCCTGATCACGTTACGAAGCCATAAAGGTGCGGTCGGTGAAGGCGCTCGCGACACGCGGGCGTATCGGGCATCACCCCGCCGAAACGCCGGTACCGACGGGTCCCCGCAGCTCGGAACGGGCGAACTCCGCCATTCCCTGGGCGAATCCGACCTCCGGGCGCCAGGAGAGCTCCCGCATCAGCCGCTCCGAGGACGCGGTGATGTGCCGGACGTCCCCGAGCCGGTACTCGCCGGTGACCACGGGCCGGGGCCCGCCGTGCGCCGTCGCCAGGGCCAGCGCCATCTCCCCGATGGTGTGCGGTGTCCCGCTGCCGGTGTTGAACGCCGACAACTCGCCCCCGGCGCGGTCCGGAAGCGCCTCCAACGCGGCCACGTTGGCACGGGCCACGTCGCGGACGTGCACGAAGTCGCGCCGCTGTCGGCCGTCCTCGAACACGCGCGGCGACTCGCCCCGGGCCAGCGCCGACCGGAAGAAGGAGGCCACCCCCGCGTAGGGGGTGTCACGCGGCATGCCCGGACCGTAGACGTTGTGGTAGCGCAGCGACAGCGCCCGCCCGCCCACCGCGCGGGCCCACGACGCGCACAGGTGCTCCTGCGCCAGCTTCGTCGTGGCGTACACGTTGCGGGGGTCGCCCGGCGCGTCCTCCCGCACCAGGCCCGGGACCAGGGCGGTGCCGCAGCGCGGGCACGGAGGGTCGAACACCCCGGCCGCGAGGTCCGCCTCGGCCCTCGGGCCGGGCCGGACGTCGCCGTGCCCGGGGCACGTGTACCGGCCCTCCCCGTAGACGACCATCGAACCGGCCATCACGATACGGCCGACCCCCGCACGGGTCATGGCGGCCAACAGCACCGCGGTCCCCAGGTCGTTGCAGCCCACGTAGTCGGGCGCGTCCAGGAAGTCCGACGACCCCAGACCCACCATCGCCGCCTGGTGGCAGACCGCGTCCACCCCGCGCAGGGCCCGCTCCACGGCCGCGCCGTCGCGGACGTCCGCCACGACGTCCACGGAGCCCCCGTCGGCGGGATCGCGCCCCGCGTGCGCCAGGGGCAGGTAGGCGTCCAGGGTCACCGCCTCGTGTCCGGCCCGGCGGAGTTCCTCCGCCACCCGCGATCCGATGAACCCGGCCCCACCCGTGACAAGTACACGCATGGGGTCAACCTACGCCGCGTGCCCGGTCCGACACGCCATGTGTTCCGGTGAGTCGGGGCGTCACCGCGAGAGCACTCCGGACGCGAGCATGGCGTTGACGACGACCGCCGCGTTCGCGCTGACCACGGCGGCCGCCGCGGCCCCCGCGCCCCAGTCGCCCCTCTCCAGCTCCATCGCCCGCCCGACCACGGCCGAGTTCCAGGGAATCCGCCCGTCGAGGTGGGGCAGAGTCCCGCTCGCCGACACCAGGGCGGTCACCGCGGCGACGTGCCGGGTGGGTTCGGCCCGGTCGACCAGGACGGAACGCACCCTCTCGAACACCTCCTCGTGCCGACCCGAACGGCCCGCCCTGAGGACGGTCAGGGGAACGAACCCCAGGGCGCGCCTGTCCTCGCGCTCGATGTCCCCGTACCGCACGAGCCGGTCCAGCAGCGGTGCCCGCAGCCGTGGGCCGATCGCCGCGAGGACGGTGTGCACACCGCGCGGCTTCCGGTCGACGTAGTCCCACGCCGACCTGAGCAGCTCGTCGGTCGGCGCCTCCGCCCCCGCGCGCACCAAGGAACCGCGCACCGTGACGTGGCCGCGCAGGGCCAGTTCGGTGAGGACCGCGCCACCCAGCACGTAGTACAGGGTGTTCTCACCCGCGATCGTCCCCGACGCGGGTTGGAAGAGCACGAGGAGGACGTCCTCCGCGATCAGCGGCGAACGCCCGGCCCGTTCCGCGTCGTCGCCGGTGTCGTGTGCTCCGGAGCTCTCCGGCATGGTGGGCCCTTCCTCGCGGTCGATCGTGCGGCGGGGCGGGGCCGCGCGGCCCCGCCCCTCGATCCAAGCCCCCGGAGCGTTCGCCGCACAGTGCCGCGGTGTCACACGACCACGTGACATCCGTGCACGGGGGACGTGACACGGTGTCACACCGCCCACGGTGCCGCTCGGTCACCGGGCCGGGTGCCGGGGTCCGTCATCGATCCACCCATGCTCCGTGCCCCTGGCCGTCAGGGTTCCGCCACGGCCCGAAGGGTGGTTCATGTGTCTGGCCCGGCCTTCACTCCGGCCGCCGAGACGACTTCTCCGCCCGGGAAGAGCCGGGGATCAAGGTGACCCCCGGCTCCGATCAGGACGCTCCGGTGTTCCGTCTGTGTCCTTCGGCGGTGGTCAAGGGCGCCCGATGTGTGTCAGCGAGATCAGGGCCGACCATTCGACCACGTCCCACAGAAGAACAGATTGCGAGGGATTCTTCGAGTCCCTGACAAAAATACCCCCGGGGGTCTCGGAGACTTCGAGGCAGTTTCCCTCGCTGGGCGAGTAGCTGCTCTTGCGCCATGACGCATCGACCGCCGGTTCCATGGCGTCCTCGCTTTCCTGATCGCTTTGACAGGAGCACCGCCACTCAATCGGAACTACTCTTCATGGCAGTGCAACGCGTCCCACCGGTGGAACGCGGTTCCATTGTAAATGTGAGCAGAACAGCTTGCCATGCGAATCCGATGGTGGCTGCGGGAATCTTTTGGTTGCTCCTGGGGGATGGGTCATTGTTCTGTCTGCATCTGGGTTGCGTATCTTTGCATCAAACTGTGTGATTCCTGTGTGTTCATGGCTGATTCCGTCATTGTCCTCCTGAATCCTCCTCTGTGGCGCTGAAACTCTCCCGGATCATTCTTTACGGTGCACGAGTTTCTGTTCTCGACGCAGACGACGCCGTTGAGCCCGTTGTCGAATTCGAGCAGGATGAAGGAGCCTGAGGACAGGCCGTAGTGAATGCCTGAGGTGTCGGGGATGATGTGTATGTCTATTTCCGGTTGCTCTGCGAGTTTGAGCAGGTGGTGCAGTTGTCGGGCCATGAGCCCCGGGTGGCCGACGTGTTTGCGGATGGCGTTCTCGTCCAGGAGGTAGACCTGTCGCGGGCGTGGAGAGCGCTGGCTGGTCGCGGTCTGCCGGTGCATGCGGATCTCCAGAAGGGGATCGACGACGGAGGGGAACTCCCAGAACTCGGTGATCCACTGCGCGTACTCTCTGGTCTGGAGCAGGCCGGGGATGACCGCGATCTGTAGGTGGAGGATTCGATCAGCTCCTGCCTCCAGGCCGACGAACCGGCGGTACGACGGGGACATGACTGAGCGATATTTCGACCACCATGACCGCTTCCTGGCCTCGATTCCCAGTTGTCGTAGTTCTTGGCCACGGCGAGTTCCGGAGACCTCGTACAGATCGAGCAGTTCTTCCAGCATGTGCAAGGGCAGCGCCTGCTGTCCCCCTTCGAAACGGCGGACCTTGGCCAGGGACCAGGACAGGGAGCCGCTGACCCCCTCCTGGGTCAGTCCGTTGATGCGGCGAAGCTCGATCAGCCTCTGGATCAGGAGTTCCTGGTGGACGACGGGACCGCGCCCGTGGTGGCCGGTCATGGGACCTCCTCGACTTCTGAAGATTTAACGCCTGGCGTGCGCTGGGTCGGTGGGTGCCGATAGCATAAGTGTGACCGTTCACCTTCTGTGGGTCTTTCCAGTCCTTCCCGGGGGCAGCACCCAGGGCGGATGAAGAAGGGGCAAATCGGTCAAGAATCTCGATGTTTGCCCAGAATGTAGGAAAGCAATGTCGGTGTAGTCAAACACGCGAATGCGACACCATTCTCAGGGGTGGTCCTCTCCGGCCGGGAGGACCCACCGTCCTCTCGGGTGCCCGGTTGGGGCGCCGCAAGGGAAGGAGAGTGGATGTCGGAGAAGGAGAACCCGGGGGCGGGACGTCACAGGTGGCTCAAGCCACTTGCCTGGCTTTTCAGGTCCCTGTGTTTCGTGCTCAGCCTGCTGAAGCTGGCGGATCGCCTGTTCGGGGGAGACCCCGACGGCGACGCCGGTGTCGAGTCCACGACTGGGGGTGAATGATGATTGGCGCCGATGGGATCACCGGTGAGGAACCCCGAGGGGTGCGCTAGGCGCTACTCCCTCGGGGCCGTTGGGCGGCTCGCTCGAACTTTTGCGAGGTCAGCGGCCGCCGTCTAGAAAACCGAATCCCTCACTGAGTGGACGAAGCTTCGTTGGAAGCTGACCACCGTGGTACCCGGTCCGGCCTCTTTGACGCAACATCGAGGAGGCCGGGCCTGGTGTGCCCAGAAAGCCACGCGTGCGCTTCGGGCGTGCTGACTGGCCACCACCGCGTGGGCTCCGGCAAGAACGCGACCAAACTCTATCCGGTATTCACCTCGGGCCGAGAACCTGGCCCCCCGGTCGAGTCGTGGTGGTTGCCCTCGGGAAAAGGACGTCACCGTTCAAATCCGACACCGACCATGACTATGTGTGCCTTACCTTATACCCGGAGTATCGACCGTGGCTGCTGGTCGCGCATCCTGTCCCCGACTCCCGGGGGGCGGCGGGTCGGCTCCGGCATTGCACGGAGAGTGAGCTGTGGGCCGCGCGACCGCTTCAAGTCGGCCCGGAAGACCACGTCCGACGGCGCGGTCCCAGGTGGGCCCGGCCCCGCGCGGGGTGGACGGGCCGGGTGATCGCGTCGCGCCAGGGGTGCCGGACACGACGAAGGGGCCCCTACCACGTGGGCAGGGGCCCCTTCTGACCGGCGGAGGATATGGGATTTGAACCCATGAGGGGGTTGCCCCCCAACCGCATTAGCAGTGCGGCGCCCTAGGCCTCTAGGCGAATCCTCCTGGCTGCGACCAGCCTACAGAGGGCGGGGGTCCTGCGCAAAACGAATCGGCCGCGCGGGCGGGCCCCGGGGCCCGCCCACGTCGGGTCAGGGCCTCCTCTGCTCCGGAACGGTCGGGGCCTGGTAGGCGCTGGCCTGGAGTTCCCACAGCTCCCGGTAGAGGCCGCCGCCGGCCATCAGTTCGGTGTGCGTGCCCTCGGCGACCACGCGGCCGCGTTCGAGCACCACGATGTGGTCGGCCATCCGTACCGAGGCCAACCGGTGCGTGATGAGGACCACGGCCGCCCCGGTGCGGCGGGCGTGCGCGTGCACGGACGCGAAGAACCCGTGTTCGGCGCGGGCGTCCATCGCCGCAGTCGGCTCGTCCGCGATGAGCAGCGGCACCGTGTCACCGTCGTCGCCCCGGTAGAAGGACCGGGCGGCCGCGAGCCGCTGCCACTGGCCGCCGGACGGCTCGACCCCGTGGGCGAACCGCTTGTCCAGCAGGGTGTCCCATCCGTTCCGGAAGCCCGCGACCACGCCGTCGGCCTGGGCCGCCGCCGTGGCGCGGGCGAACCGCTCGGCGCAGGCCGCGCTGCTCATCACCGTGTTGCCGCGCGCCGTGAGCGGCCAGTGGGTGTGGTCCTGGGCGATCACGGCGATCCGTTCGCGCAGGCTCACCCCGTCCACACCGGACAGGTCGGTGCCGTCCCAGCACACGCTCCCCTCCTGGGGCGTGTACAGCCCCGAGAGCAGCTTGGCGAGCGTGCTCTTGCCCGAACCGTTCTCCCCGACCAGCGCCACGGTCCGCCCCCGGTGGAACGTGAGGTTCACGCCCTCCAGGGCCGGGCCCTCGCCCGACGGGTAGGAGAAGGTGAGGTCCCGCAGCTCCACACGGTCGAACCCGGCGGGGGCGGGTGCCAGACCGGGCCGGGGCAACCGGGCCCGGGCCTCGCGCTGGAAGGTCGTGAAGTCGGAGAAGTACAGACCCGACTCGTACACCCCGGCCACCGCGTGCAGGGTGTTGCCGAGGGCACCCTGCGCCACACGGACGGCGACGACGGCCGCGCCGGCGACCGCGATCGGTACCACTCCCTGGACCAGGAGCACGGCCAGCGCCGCGAACACCCCGGCCGTCATGACCCCGCTGGCGGCTTCCCCGGCGAGCCGCACCACGGACTGGCGGGTGGCCAGCTTCAGGTGGATGTCCAGCTCCCGGCGGGCGACGCGGTCGAACCCGGAGAGCAGGCGCCGCTCCATCGTGAACGAACGCACCTCGGCGGCGCTCTCCCGCGCGGTCATGAGCTGCTCCAGCATGAACTTGCGGCGCCGCCCCTCGGTGAAGGCGAGCACCATCCGGTACCGCGTGCGCGCCGCCGAGGCGGCGCTCCACCACTGGGGGAGCATCGTCAGGGCCAGCAGGGGCACCAGCACCGGGTGCAGGGCGGCGAGGACACCCGCCGCGGCGACGATGCCCACCAGGCCGGTGAGCAGGTCCGTGGCCTGGCGGACCAGCGCCCCGGCCTCGTCGCAGCCCTTGGCGTGTGAGCGGAACAGGTGGTCGTGGAAGTCGCTGTCGTCGAAGGCCCGCAGTTCCACGGAGGTGGCGTCGCGCAGCAGGCTCCGTTCGGCGGCCAGGACCACCTTGGGTGTGAGCCGGGCCTGGGACCGCCCGGCGAGGGCGCCGAAGCAGCCCCGGGAGAGCAGCGCCACGGCGAGCAGGAGCAGAGAGGGGAGCGCGGCGGCCACCCGGGCGGCGGTGGGCACCTCGGCGAAGAGCTCGGTGAGCACGGAGGTGGTGGCGACCAGCGCCCAGGCGGTGGCCGCGCCGCTGCCGAGAGTGAACACGACCGTCGACACCAGGTCGCGCGGGCCGGCCCGCCAGGCCAGCGCGGCCGCGCGGCCGAGGAGTTCGGGCATGTGGCGGGCGATCCGGTACCAGGAGGCCCCGGCGAGGTCGGCGTGGTGCCCGAGCCACCGGGGCGGGGTGAGTTCTGGCAGGTCGAGTCCGCTGTCGGGCTCCTCCGGTTCGAGGGTTTCGGGAGCGTGGGCGGTACGCACGGGTGGTCCTCCTGAGGGCCGGGGCTGGTTCGGGAGGTGCCGATCATGGCCCGGGCGAACGACGTCGCGGGGAGCCCCCGGGAGTTGCGGACGGTCCGGATCTCGGTGTCGGCGCGAGAGCGCGCCGAGGGGCCGGGAGGGTCGCGTTCGGATTCCCGGGGAAAGTCGCGATCCGAATACCTGTACGAATCGGCCGCGCGCTAAGCCCGCCCGGAGGTCGCCGGTGGCGGACGGCCCGGTGTCCGCAAACCCGGGGCGGCCGGGCGGTGGCGCACGGACCGGGTGGCCCGGTCCCGGGCCTCCACAGGGGGCTCAGGAGGTGGTGCGTTCGATGATGAGGTCGGCGTCGCCGCGCAGCTTCCGCACGGCTCGGGAGAGCGTGCTCTTGACGGTGCCGACGGTGACGCCCATGCGATCGGCGATCTGGGCCTCGGTGAGGTCCTCGTAGTAGCGCAGCACCACGGTGGCGCGCTGCCGGGCGGGCAGTCGCTCGATGGAGCGGCCCACGACGTCGGCCAGGTCGCTGCGCCAGGTGGGGTCGTCGATCCGCTGTTCGGGGATCTCGTCGGTGGGGTAGACGTCCAGGCGCTTACGGCGCCACTCGGAGATCTGGGTGTTGACCATGGCCCGGCGCACGTAGCCGTCCCGGGCGCGAGGGTTGGCGATGCGGCCCCAGGCGAGGAAGGTCTTGACGAGCGCGGCCTGGAGGAGGTCCTCGGCGTCGGCGTGGCTGTTGGTGAGGGAGCGGGCCATGCGGAGCAGGGCCGGTCCGCGTTCGGACACGTACGCGTCGAACTCCTCGGACCTGGGTGTCCGTGTCGTTCCGTTCACACTCGTCACCGCCCTTCGCGGGCCGTGCCGACCCAGCCGCGTGTGCCGCCTTCACGGACCGCCCTGGAGTCTCACTCTCACACAGCGAACGCAAACCCCCAGGAATCTGACCACCACGTGCCGACAAACCGCACCAACTGCGAACAAACACCGTGGGGGAGTCGGGTGGTGTCGGCCGCGGACGCGGCCCGGGCGTGTCGTGGCGTGGCCGTTCGGGGCGCGTCGATCACCTCGTGCGCACAAAGTGTGTACAAATGCTTGCGTGCGGTGACGGAGCATCGTGGAGTGGCGACGTGGCGCTTCCCCAGGGAGGCAGGCGAAGCGGCCGCCCGCGCCGGCGCGGTGCGCACCGTGGCGGGGCGCCGACACGAACGGACGGGTGTCGGCGTGTGAACGGGCGTTTCGGGAGACGGGGGAGACAATGGGCGCAGACGGACGAGTCGGTCTACAAGGGGGCGCGAAGGACATGTCAGTGATGACGGACCGTGATCGGAGCCGTAGGCGGTTCACCGCCGCCGTGCTCGGCGCCGACGCCGTACCCGAGCCCACTCCGGTCCACCACCGCGTCGCGCGCGGCGTGGTCGTCGACGCCACCTCGTACATGCTCTGTGTGGCCACAGCCGCGGGTGAGGAGCGGTTCCTCTACGAACGCGTCACCTCCTTCTGGCGCGGTGGCGAGGTCATGCCCGGTGAGCTCCGCCCGGGCGACGACGTCGTGGTGCGGTGCTCGCACGACGGCCGTCTGGTCGCCGAGCGGGTGTGGGCCCAGGCCGCCCGGGCCACCGGTGTCATCACCGACCGCGAGGGCGACTGCCTCAGTATCGACCCCGGCCACGGGCGCCCGCGCCTGTCCGTGGTCCTGCCCTACCGCTCCTCGGGGCGCATCGGGGTGCGCCACCCCCGACTGGAACCGGGATACCTGTTCGACGCGGTCGGGGTCTGGAGGAACGGCGAGGTCGAGGCGGTCCGCCCGGTCACCACGCAGCCGCCGTACCCGCTGGGTTCCACCCCGCGCCGACCGCCCACACGCGAGTACTCCACGACCGTGTCCGGGATCGCCACCTGGTACGACCCGGCCTGGGGGCGCGCGAGCCACCTGGACCCGAGAGCCGTGGCGGCGGGGGCCGCCTATCCGGCGCTCGACCGGGTCGGACACGGGGACGGGTGCGACCGGCGCACCTCCTGTGTGCCGTTGCCCCTGCTGTCCACGGGCGCCACGCTCAGCCTGCGCAACGACTGCACCGGTGACACCGCCGTCGTTTCCGTCGTCGACTGCGCCGCCGCTGACAGCTGGCTGTGCGACCTCTGCCCCTCCTGTGGGAGCCAGAGCGCGGGCCGCCTCGCCTCCCTCACCATGACCTCCTTCGTCGCCCTCGGCGGGCGGCTGGAGGCGGGCTGCTTCAACGCGACCATGACCGTCGCCGACCAGGAGGGGTGACCCATGTTCCCGGAGGTTCTCGAAGCGGTCCGCGAGGTCGCGCTACCGCTCCTGGCCGCCCTGCTCCTGCTCGGCGCGGCCGCCAAGGCCGACCCGCGCGCCGCCGGTACGGGCGTGTCCGTGCTGCTGCCGGAGCGCCTGCGCCGTCCGCTCACCCTCGCCACCTGCGTGCTGGAGGCGGCCCTCGCGGTGGCGCTGCTGACCGCGACCGGCCTCCTCGGCGACGCCGCCCGGGTGCTCACCGCCCTGATGTTCGCGGCGTCGTTGGTGCTGCTGCTGGTGGCCCGCCGCCGCGACCCGGAGGCCGGGTGCGGGTGCTTCGGCGGACTGAGCCGGGCGCCGATCGGCTGGCGCACGCTCACCCGCACCGGACTGCTGGCCGCGGGCGCTGCGGCGACGGTCGGGCTGGCGCCCACCGGCTGGGAGGTGGCCTCGACCCCGACCGTGACCCACGGGGTGGTGCTCGGCGCGCAGCTGCTCGTGCTGGCCCTGCTCAGCCCCGAAATCCGGGAGGCGGCGGCCCGGGCCGCCACGTCCGAACCCTGTGCCCTGCGCGAGGTCTCCGAACGCCGGACCCTGCGCCGACTGCGCGGCAGCGAGGTCTGGCGGACGAACACCAAGGTGATGCTCAAGGACACCCCCGAGGAGACCTGGCGGCACGGCTGCTGGCGGTTCGTGCGCTACGACGGCCTGCGCCACGGCCGCCGTGTGGACGTGGTCTACGCGGTGCGGATCGGCGGCCCGCGCCGGACCGGGGTCCGCGCCGTCCTGGTGGACCGTGAGAGCGGCACGGTGATCGCCTCCTTCGGCGCGGTGACCACGCTCGACCTCCAGGGGCCGCCGCGCAGGCTGCCCCGGCCGCGCGAGGCGGCGCGACGGGACGCTGCCGAGGGCCGGGGCGGACCCAAGCCCGGCACCCTCGCCAAGGAGTTCCCGGGCGAGTCCGGGCGCGGTCTGGACCGGATCAGAGCATCTGACCCTGTCGTTTGATGGCCGCCTCGCTGAAGTCGAGGAGGAGCTGTTCGTAGTCCTCGGCCCCGCCGGGGCCCATCACGGAGGTGGTGCCCAGCAGGCCGCCGTTGCGGTACATGACGGTGTACATCTGGTTCTCGCCGCCGTCGTCCCTGACCTGGATGGAGAAGGAGCGCGACTCGTCGCCGACCGGGGGGACGTCCAGGTCGGCGACGCCGTACTCGGAACTGCTGCCGTCCTCGTAGGTGGCGGTGTACTCGGCGCAGGCGTCGGGTGGGCGGACGGCCAGGGCCTCGGCCGCGGTCTCCTCGTCGAGTTGGACGAGGATGTGTGAGACGTTGCCCTTCTCCCACTCGTAGGCGGCCACGGAGGCGGGGGCGTCGCGCACCGCCTCCAGGTCGCCCCAGCGGTTGGCGGCGTCCATGCACTCGGGCTTGTCCAGCTCGGTGGAGGCCCGGACCTCCTCCGAGTACCGCACTGTGACAAGCTCGGAGTAGGTTCCGGCCTCACTGCTCTCGGGGAGCAGGGTCACGTCGCCGACGTTGATCGGCTGGGCGTCGTGGAGTTGGGCGGCGGCCTCGGCGTTGGCGTCGTCGCTCTGGGCCCCGTCGGCGCCTCCGCACGCGCTCAGGACGATCGCCGAGGTCAGCGCGACCGCGACGGGCAGGGCCGCGCCCGGAGCGGAACGGGCAGAACGATGACGCAAACGCATGGTGATATCTCCTCGTTTGTGCGATATTTCCGCTTGGAGCGGTGACCGGCCCGGGTCACTCATTGCCGAGAGTGTCGCGGGGTTAGCACAAAGTATTGAGGAAGGACCATGGTGTCGGAGTCGAAATCGCCATATCTGCGGGCGGTACTGGAGTCCATTCCCGCGTACAAGCCCGGCCGCGAGGTCGTCGGACCGGACGGACGCTCCATCAAGCTGTCCTCCAACGAGAGCCCGCTCGGGCCGCTCCCGTCCGTGCGTGAGGCCGTCTCCCGGGCCGCCGCCGACCTCAACCGCTACCCGGACCCGGGGGCCGCCGAGCTCGTCACCAGGCTCGCCGCGCACCTGGGCGTCCCCGAGGAGCACGTCGCGCTCGGCGCGGGCTCGGTCGGCCTGCTCCAGCAGCTCCTGGAGGCCGTCGGGGAGCCCGGAGCCGAGGTCGTCTACGCCTGGCGTTCCTTCGAGGCCTACCCGCTCCTCGCCGAGCTGTCCGGTGTCACGTCGGTCCGGGTCCCCCTCAAGGACGAGACCCACGACCTGGAGTCACTCCTCGCCGCCATCACCGACGACACCCGCATGGTGCTGGTGTGCAACCCCAACAACCCGACCGGCACGGCCGTACGGGAGCGGGAACTGGTCGACTTCCTCGACCGCGTCCCCGACCACGTGCTCGTCGTCCTGGACGAGGCCTACCGCGAGTACGTGCGCGACCCCGAGGTCCCGGACGGCGTCACCCTGTACGGGAACCGGCCCAACGTCGCGGTCCTGCGCACCTTCTCGAAGGCCTACGGCCTGGCCGCCGTTCGCCTCGGCTTCCTCGTCGGCCACCCCTCGGTGACGGCCGCCGTGCGCAAGACCCTCGTGCCCTTCGCCGTCAACCACCTCGCCCAGGCTGCCGGGATCGCCTCCCTGGACGCCGAAGGGGAGCTCCTGGAGCGTGTGGAGACCACCGTGAAGGAGCGTGAGCGCGTCCGTGAGGCCCTCGTGGCCGCCGGGTGGACCGTGCCCCCCAGTGAGGCGAACTTCGTGTGGCTGCGGCTGGATGAGGACACCCTCGACTTCGCCGCCGCGTGCGCGCGGGAGGGCGTCTCGGTGCGTCCGTTCGACGGCGAGGGCGCCCGCGTGAGCCTGGGCACCCCCGAGGAGAACGACGTGTTCCTCGGCGTGGCCACCGCCTACGCCCGGCGCCGCTGACCCGAGGCCCCGAGGGCGCCGGGAACGCCGACGGGGGCGGCCCCCACACAAGGGAACCGCCCCCGTTCGCGATGCCCGGGCGGGCTACTTGCCCGCCGCGTCCTTGTCCAGCTTCTCCACGATCAGCCGATAGAGCTGGCGCGGACGGCCGGGCTGGAGCGTGCGGTTGGGCGGCAGCGGCCAGGCCAGGCCCTCCTCCACCAGGGTGCGCAGCAGGCGCCGTGCCGTCCGGGAGGTGACCCCGAGCATGCGCCCGGCGTTCTCCGCGTCGACCACCAGCGGCCCGTCCTCCTCGGCGATCTTCTCCGAGAGGCGGACCAGGGTCTCGCGGCCCTTGGTGCGCAGCGGCTCCGACGACTGCCGGGCCGGGGCGCGCTGGGCCGGGACCAGCGAACGGCCCTCGCGGTCCACCGCGAAGCTCTGCCGTGAGGCCTGCGCGCGGTTGAGCGCCGCGCGGGCGTGCGACTCGGCGTCCTGGGTGGTGCGGCCCATACCGATGCCGACCTCGATCGCGATCCCCAGCTCCGCCTTGATCCGCTCCACGAACGGCGGCTGCCGGAATCCCTCGGTGGCGGTCACCAAAGAGCCGCGCGTGGCGGTCACCATGAACGAGTGGTCGTCCAGCCGGTGCGCCGTCGCGTTGATCCGGTGGGCCTCCTGGAGCAGTAGACGGTGCAGGGAGAGCCGCAGTTCCTCACGCCAGTAGCGCGGGGTGGAGCGCCGGGAGGAGTCGCGCAGGGTGGGCACGTCCACGACGACCACCCCGAGCTGGGCCTCCTCCAGACGGTGGTGCGCACCCAGCAGACCGGCGGTCTGGAGGGCGCTGCGCACACCCGCGTTGGTGGGCCGCAGCCGGATCACCGGAACCCCGATGGCCTCCAGCCGCTCGGCGACCCCGCGCACACAGGTGATCGCCATCTTGGTGGCCTTGCGCCGCCACAGGCCCTCGTGGAAGGAGGTGAGCTGGGCGGTGTTGGTCAGCTCCTCGTGCACGTGGATGCCGTCCACGGGCAGGTCGACCTCGGAGTAGGCCTCCACCACGTCGGCGCGGCTGAGGACGTCCAGACTGGCTCTGGTCGGGTCGTATCGATCGTCCAGTGTCGCTCGGAGCAGGGCCTCGTGCAGGCTCGCCCCGCCGAGTGGCACGAAGGTCGCGGGCATGGTCAACACGCCCGCCTTCCGCGCGAACTCGTAGGGGACAGGGCTGGCGAACAGGTAGGCGTCGATCGCCGACCCCAGCCTGACGACCTTGTCCGTCGCCTCTTGCTCGTCTCGGTAGGCGGCGGCGATGAGTCTGGCGTTGAGGGGTCCAGTGGACCCCGGACCCATGAGCATGACCCGTTCGACCACCTCATGAGGTCCTATGACGCCGATCGTCAAATCGCCAGTACGCTGCGCACTCACCTCGGGTTGCTCCCCGCTACCATTCCACGCTCTTCACTATGTGCGCCCACTGGTTTCCCGACCCGATCTCTGTCACGGCATGATTGCCGAGATCGTACCCATTGTGCGGGGCCAAAGAAGATCGTTTTCCATATCAACGCCGAAAGCCCGGGTGGGAGGAGGCCCCCCACCCCGGCTTGAACTGCGCCTACGGCTCCTACGAGACGGTGACGCGCTCCACGTCGCCGCCCAGCGCGGCGAGCCGCGACGCGAACTGAGCGTGACCGCGGTCAACCAGATAACCAGGCGCCACGATTGTCTCACCTTCGGCGACCAGTCCGGCGAGGACTAGGGCCGCGCCGGTGCGCAGATCGTGGGCGATCACCTCGGCGCCGCGCAGGTTCGTGGAACCGTGCACGATGGCGCGGGTGCCCTCGACCTCGATCTTGGCGCCCATCTTGTTGAGCTCGTCGGCCAGGGCGAAGCGGCCGTCGTAGATGGCCTCGTGGATGTAGCTCTCGCCCTCGGCCAGGGTGGCCAGCGCCATCAGCGGCGACTGGAGGTCCGTGGCGAAGCCCGGGAACGGCGAGGTCACCGCGTTGATCGGGCGCAGCGGCACGGACGGGTCCCGCTGGACGTGCAGCACGGCGCCCTCCTGGGAGAAGCCGACCCCCATCTGCTCCAGCTTCCAGCGCGCCACGCCCAGGTGGTCCAGGTGGGCGCCCACCAGGCTGACCTCGCCACCGGTGGCGGCGACGGTCATCGCGAACACACCGGCGTCGATGCGGTCGGACATGATGCTGTGCTCGACGGCGGTGAGCTCCTCGACGCCCTCGACGGTGATCAGACCGGTGCCGCCACCGCTGATCTTCGCGCCCATGGCGGAGAGGAAGTTGATGACGTCGATGACCTCGGGCTCGAGGGCCGCGTGCTCGATCACGGTGGTGCCGGGAGCCAGCACGGCCGCCATGAGGAGGTTCTCGGTGCCGGTGTGGGACGGGGTGTCCAGGTACAGACGCCCGCCCCGGAGCCGGCTCGCCTCCACGTTGATGTGGTTGCGCTCCAGGTCCTCGGTGACCTCCGCGCCCAGGCGGGCGAAGCCGCGGTAGTGGAAGTCGAGGTTGCGGCTACCGAGGTTGCAGCCGCCGACGCCCTCGATGCGGGCGCGGCCGGTGCGGTGCATCAGCGCCGGCACGAAGAGCACGGAGCCGCGGAAGCGGGCCGCGATATCGGCGGGCAGGACGGCGCGCTCGGGGTCGTTGAGGCCGCAGGCGTCGATGACGACGGTGCGCTCGGACTCGTGGAACTCGACCTTGGCGCCCACGTGTTCGGCGAGCTCAAGTGCGCGGTAGACGTCCTCGATGACGGGGACGTTCCGCAGCACGGTACGTCCCTTGGACGCCAACAGGGCGGCCCCGATCATCGGCAGGACGGCGTTCTTCGCGCCTTGGATGAACGCCGTTCCGCTGAGGGGGCGTCCGCCGCGGACGCGGTAACGAACCTCCTGGCCCATGCTCATGTGCTCCTTCGTGAGGCAGATGTGAAAAGAAAGGGTCACCCTCGTCGGGTATCGCCTGTATGCGTTTGAGACGCGGGTTCGCCCTGAAACGTTGTGACCATCTCGTGTGACCTGCACGGCCGGTGAGCCGGTCGGTTCGCGACGACTCTATAGCAAGCGGATCGCGAAAATCCGCCCAGAACGTGGTATACCCGCAGATCGCGGTTGAAGTCCCGCCAAACGGCCAAAGAGGCATTACGCCGGAGGGAGAGACCATGGGTCGTACGCATGGCTGGCCGTTACTTCGGTGTTGCCTACGACCTCACCACCATACGTGCTCCCGCAGCCGAAACGACGTCCCCGTGCGCGGAATCACGCGCGCGGCGTCGGTCAGAGCACCGGCGCCGCGCCGGTCAGGCGCTCGTGGATCTCCTTGTAGCGGGACAGAGTGCGCTCCACCACGTTCTCGGGAAGCTCCGGCGGAGGGGTGTCGGAGGCGCGGTCCCAGCCCGAGGCGGGCGAGGTCAGCCAGTCGCGCAGGATCTGCTTGTCGAAGGACGGCTGGGGTCGGCCGGGGCGCCACTCGTCGGCGGGCCAGTACCGGGACGAGTCCGGGGTGAACACCTCGTCGGCGAGGACCAGCCCGCCGGAGGCCGAACGGCCGAACTCGAACTTGGTGTCGGCCAGGATCACGCCGCGCTCCCGAGCGACGTCGCGGCCGCGCCCGTACACGCGCAGGGTGAGGTCGCGCAGCTCGTGGGCGAGCGCCTCGCCGTGCCGTTCCGCCACCACCGAGAACGGCACGTTCTCGTCGTGGTCGCCGACCTCCGCCTTCGTGGCCGGGGTGAACACCGGTTCGGGCAGCTCGGAGCCGTCCACCAGCCCCTCGGGGAGCGGGACCCCGCACACCGTGCGGTCCACCCGGTACTCCGCCAGCCCGGACCCGGCCAGGTAGCCGCGGGCGACGCACTCCACCGGAACCATGTCCAGGCGCTCGCAGACCAGGGTGCGCCCGGCCCAGTCGGCGGGCGCGCCCTCGGGCGGCGTGTCGGAGACGACGTGGTTGGCGACCAGGTCGCCGAGGCGCTCGAACCACCACAGGGACAGCTGGGTGAGCAGGCGGCCCTTCCCCGGGATCTCGGTGGGCAGCACCCAGTCGAAGGCCGACACGCGGTCGCTGGCCACCATCACCAGGGCGCCCGAGTCCGTCGAGTACAGGTCGCGCACCTTGCCGGTGTGCAGGTGGGTCAGCCCCGGGACCTCGACGGGTTCGGGAACGGTGACGAAGCCACTCATGACGCTTCTCTCTCGGTCGTGCCGTCCGTGCTCTGCGGGGGCCGCCGGACGGCGGCCGCAAGCGCCGGGGCCCGCGGTCGCGGACCCCGGCGGGGGTTCGGGAGACGGCCCCCGGGCCGCCTACACCTCGGCGGAGGCGCGCTCGGCGATGTCGGTGCGGTAGAACGAACCGCGCAGTTCGATCCGGCTCGCCGCCTCGTAGGCGCGCTCACGGGCCTGACGCAGGTCCGCGCCGGTACCGACCACGTTCAGCACCCGGCCGCCGTTGGCCTTGACGTCGCGCACCCCGTCCCAGGCGGTGCCCGCGTGCAGCACGTAGGCGCCCTCCAGGGCGTTCGCGGCGTCCAGGCCCCCGATGAGGTCGCCCCTGACCGGGTCGCCCGGGTAGTTCTCCGCCGCGACCACGACGGTCACCGCCGCTCCGGACTTCCACTGGAGCGAACCGATCGCACCCAGCCCGCCGGTGTCGGTGGCCTGGAGGACCGCCCCGATCGGGGTGGCCAGGCGGTCGAGCACGACCTGGGTCTCGGGGTCGCCGAACCGGGCGTTGAACTCCACCACCCGCGGGCCCTTGGACGTCAGCGCCAGACCCACGTAGAGCAGGCCCTGGTAGCGGTGGCCCCGGCGGTTCATCTCGGACACGGTCGGCCGCACGACCGACTCCATGACCTCGTCGACCAGCCCGGCGGGCGCCCACGGCACGGGCGCGTAGGCGCCCATGCCGCCCGTGTTGGGCCCCTGGTCGCCGTCGTAGGCGCGCTTGAAGTCCTGGGCGGGCAGCAGGGGCAGAGCGTGGGCGCCGTCGGTGAGCACGAACAGGGAGACCTCGGGACCGTCGAGGTACTCCTCGATCACCACCCGGCCGCACTCCCGGGCGTGCCGCTCGGCGAGGGCGCGGTCCTCGGTCACCACGACGCCCTTGCCCGCGGCCAGGCCGTCGTTCTTCACCACGTACGGGGCGCCGAACTCGTCGAGGGCCTCGGAGACCTGGCTCGCGCTCCGGCACACCCGCGCCTTGGCGGTGGGCACGCCCGCGGCCTCCATGACCTCCTTGGCGAAGGCCTTGGAACCCTCCAGCCGGGCGGCCTCCCTGTCGGGGCCGAACACCGGGATGCCCCGGTCACGCAGGGCGTCCGCGACCCCGGCCACCAGCGGCGCCTCCGGTCCGATCACGACCAGCTCGGCGCGGATGCGCGCGGCCAGCTCGGTCACGGCCAACCCGTCCGTCACGTTGATGACGTGGTTCTCGGACAGGTCCGAGATCCCCGGGTTGCCGGGGGCGCTGTGGATGCTGGTGACGCCCGGATCAAGGGACAGGGCGCGGACGAGTGCGTGCTCGCGGCCTCCGCCGCCGAGAACGAGGGCTTTCACTACAGGGGGCCTCTTCTTCTACTGGAGGAGTGTCGTGTGTCGCCGAGTCAGACCAGCGAGCGCAGCTGGAGGGTCTCCTCGCGGCCCGGACCGACGCCGATGGCGGAGATCGGGGCACCGGCCATCTCCTCAAGAGTACGCACGTAAGCCTGCGCGTTCTTGGGGAGTTCCTCGAATGTCCGGGCACCCGTGATGTCCTCGGACCATCCGTCGAAGTACTCGTAGACCGGCGTCGCGTGGTGGAAGTCGGTCTGCGTCATCGGGATCTCGTCGTGACGCACGCCGTCGACGTCGTAGGCCACGCACACGGGGATGCGCTCCAGGCCGGTGAGCACGTCGAGCTTGGTCAGGAAGAAGTCGGTGATGCCGTTGATCCGGGTGGCGTAGCGGGCGATCGGGGCGTCGAACCAGCCGCAGCGGCGGTCGCGGCCGGTGGTCACGCCGTACTCGCCGCCCTGGGTGCGCAGCCAGTCGCCCTGCTCGTCCACGAGCTCGGTCGGGAAGGGGCCCGAGCCGACACGGGTCGTGTAGGCCTTGAGGATGCCGACGACCTTGGTGATGCGGTTGGGGCCGATGCCCGCGCCGGCCGCGGCGCCGCCGGAGGTGGGCGAGGAGGACGTCACGAACGGGTAGGTGCCGTGGTCGATGTCCAGGAGGGTGCCCTGCGAGCCCTCCAGGTAGATCGTCTTGCCCTCGTCCAGCGCCTTGTTGAGGATCAGGGAGGTGTCGGCGACGTGCGGCCGCAGCTTCTCGGCGTAGCCCAGGTACTCCTCGATGATCGGCTCGGCCTCGAGGGCGCGCCGGTTGTACACCTTGGTGAGGAGCTGGTTCTTGTCGTGGAGGGCGAGCTCGATCTTCTTGCGCAGGATCTTCGGGTCGAACATGTCCTGCACGCGCACGCCCTGGCGGGTGACCTTGTCGGCGTAGGTCGGGCCGATGCCGCGGCCGGTGGTGCCGATCTTGCCCTTGCCGAGGAAGCGCTCGCTGACCTTGTCGAGGGCCCGGTGGTAGGGCATGATCAGGTGCGCGTTGGCCGAGATGACCAGGCGGGAGGTGTCCACGCCCCGCTCCTGGAGGCCGCGCAGCTCCTCGAACAGCACGCCCGGGTCGATGACGACGCCGTTGGCGATCACCGGGACCACGTTCGGGGACAGGATGCCGGAGGGCAGCAGGTGGAGGGCGTACTTCTGGTCGCCGATGACCACCGTGTGACCGGCGTTGTTGCCGCCCTGGTAACGGACCACGTAGTCCACGCGGTCACCGACCAGGTCGGTCGCCTTGCCCTTGCCCTCGTCGCCCCACTGGGCACCCACGAGCGTGATCGCCGGCATTGGTCTCTACCTCTTCGCTCGACACCTGGCCGGGGCGTTTTCCGACCCCGGACACGGAAGAACCCCTGGCGCAAGGCAGCGACAGGGGCCGTTGCGTATTGAGCGTACACGACCTGCGCATCCGGGTTAAGTGGGGCTTTGCGCCCTTCGGGTCACCGTGGTGCGGCGCACCCCTCCGGGACCGTCGGCGGGAGGCGGGGCCGTGGTCGCCCGGGCCCCGCCCCCGGCCGGCGCGTGCGTCTTCCCACACCGCGCTGGCTCGTAGGCGAACCCGGGGATCAGGCGTTCAGCACCCGGTCGGCCTCCGCGCTCGACTCCCGGAGGAAGGTCGCGCAGCGCTCCGCCTCCTCGGTGTCACCGATCTGCTCCGAGGCCCGGCTCAGGGCGTGCAGGGCGCGCAGGAAGCCCTGGTTCGGCTCGTGCTCCCACGGGATCGGGCCGTGCCCCTTCCACCCCGAGCGGCGCAGCTGGTCCAGCCCCCGGTGGTACCCGGTCCGGGCGTACGCGTAGGCGGCCACCGGCTGACCGTCGGCCAGGGCCAGCTCGGCGAGGCGGGCCCACGCGGCGGAGTAGCTCGGGAACCGTCCGGCCACCGGGGTCGGGTCGTCGGAGAAGGACAGCGCCTCGCGCGCCTCGGGGTCGTCGGCCAGTCGGGTCTCGGGCGGCTCGTTCAGCAGGTTCTGGTGCAGGTTCATGCCCCCATCCTGCCACCGGGCGGGTTCAGGGGGACCCGCGCCCGCGGAGCCGGGCCGTGGAGCCGTGCGTGGCCGCGTGCGCGCACACCGCGGCCCCGGCCAGGCCGACGGCCAGGACCGCGACCCCGGCCCCGGGGCACAGGGCGGGTGCCACCCACCCGTCCGACCCCACGTACGCGTACGGGCTCACACGGTTCAGGCCCGTCACCACGTTGCAGGCCGCCGCCCCGAGGAGGACACCGGAGAGCACGGCCATCCCCGAAGGCACCGCGCCGAGGAAGGGCGCCATCAGGTACACGGCCGAGACCGCCAGCAGGACGTTGGTCACCAGCAGCCAGGCGTTGTCGGCACCCGACGCCGAGGGCAGCAGCGCCAGCGCGGCCGCCACCGGCATCAGCACGCCGGAAGCGGCCACCGAGGCGGCGCGGACCCGTGTCCGGGCCCCGCCCAGCCGCTCCCACTCCCACAGGCGCGGGCGGTGGGCCCAGGCCCCGGCGGTGGCCGCGCACACGCACAGCAGCTCGGCCACGGGGACGCGCTGTTCCTCGTGGGGCCAGTCGAGGATCGCCACCGGGACCACCGCGCCCGCCGTGACCAGCCCCAGGACCGCCGCCGCGAGGGCCGCGGCCAGGGCCCCGAGCCCCGGCAGCAGGGAAGGGCGCAGGGTCACGGCCACCACGGCAGGTCCTCGGGCTCCACGGAACAGGAGGCGAGGGCGTCCTCGTTGGCGCTGATCCACGCCCGGACCTGGTCGGGGTCGGCCCCGGCGAAGGGACCCCCGTCCCGGGGGCCGCCCGGAAGCGACTCCGAGGCGAGCCAGGCCTGGAGTCCGGCCACCACGGCCGCCCGGCGCTCCTCCGGCGTGGCCCCCTCGTCCGTGCTGGCCACGCCCTTGGAGTCGCACACGAACACGTCGGGTGCCAGCCACTCGGCCACCGCCCACGGGACCTCTCGGCGGGGCTCCCAGCCGGGGTGGACGCGGAGCCAGAGCACGCCCCGGTCGACTCCGTCGAGTACCTCGCGGTCGCCGGTGGCCAGGCTCTGGTCCCGGACCTGGGCCGGTGTGGCGTCGGCCGACCCGTACGCGGCCACCACCGGCGCGGCCAGGTCGACGATCGGCGCGAGCTCGTCCGCGTGGCCCTCGTGCACGCAGTAGCGGACCCCGTCACGCGCCTCGCAGACCTCGGTGCCGCCCGTGGCGTGCACCACGAGCGGGAACGCGTACAGGTGCGGCAGGACGACGGCGGCCGCCACGGCCGTCACCGCCGCCGCGTGCGGGGCCGACGGGCGGCGCGGGGCGCGCAGCAGCGAGCTGGCCGTCCACGCCGAGGCGGCCGCCAACAGGAGGAAGAACCCCAGGCGGTAGAGGCCGAGCGCGGAGTTCTCCCGCACGCCCAGGAAGGTGTCGAAGGGCAGCTGGAGGGCGAGTGCCGTCCAGGCGTCGGTCACCAGCGGCAGGCTGGTGAACACGAACACCGCGCCGACCGCCACGGGCACGGCCACCAGCCCGCGCAGCGCCACCCCGCACAGGTAGCCGAACAGGGTGAGCGCCGCGAAACCGGTCAGCGCGCCCAGGACCGGCACCGGCTGGGGGAGGCCCGCTCCCGCCGAGGCCACGGCGGCGGTCAGGGGGAGCAGCCCCAGTAGATAGGCGCCCAGGCACCAGCCGGTGACCAGCGCCGCCTGCCGCACCGGGACGTCCCGCTCCACCCGGGGCTGCCAGGACTGGGCGAACACCAGGCTCGAACGGGCGAACCGAACCGCCACCAGGGCCGCCGCACCGGCGGCCACCGCGACCGGCAGCCGGGCCTGGGCCCCCACCTGCCCGGAGAGGTACACCCAGTCCAGCGCCCGCCAGGAGAGCTGGCCCCAGGTCGAGGCCAGGGTCAGGACCAGGATGAGCCCCGCCGGGACCAGCACCGCGTGCGGCGGCAGCGGCCAGAGCAGCGGGGAGGACGTCCAGCGGGCCTCGGGGGCGCTCACCCGCGTTCCCCCACCCGGGTGACCAGCTGGTCGTAGGCCCGTTCGAACCCGGAGCCGAGGCGGCTCCCGCCCGTCGAGTCGTCGATGAGGGCCTCCAGTTCCGTCACGGTGCCGTGGAACTCGATCCGGCCGCCCGCGAGAACCCCGACCCGGGAGCACAGGTGGGCGACGTCCTCGATGAGGTGGGTGGAGATCAGCACCGTGCGGTCCTCTCCCAGGCCGGCCAGGACCTCGCGCACGCGGAGCCGCTGCCCCGGGTCGAGCCCAGCGGTGGGTTCGTCCAGGACCAGGACCCGGGGGTCGTGGGCGAGGGCGGCGGCGATGGCCACGCGCTGGCGCTCGCCGCCCGACAGGGTGCGGGTGCGTCGTTCGGCCAGGTCGGAAAGGTCGACGGCGGCCAGGGCCGAGGCGGCCGCGGCCGCGCACTCGCGGCGCTCGCGCCCGTGGACCCACGCCGCGTAGGCCACGGTGTCCGCGACGGAGAGCTCTCCGGCCAGCGAGAAGCGCTGCGGCACGAACCCCAGCTCCCGGCGGGCCAGGGTCCGGCCGGTCCTGGAGGAGAGGTCGTGCTCCCCGATGGCCAGCCGCCCCCCGCGCACGGGGAGCAGCGTCACGATGAGCGAGAGCAGTGTGGTCTTGCCCGCGCCGTTCGGCCCGAGGAGCCCGGTGACCCCGGGCTCCACGGTCCAGGTGAGGGAGTCCAGCACCCTGCGGCGGCCCCGGTAGCCGAAGTCCAGGCCCTCAGCGGTGACCCGCATCCGTCGGCGCCCCCTCCCTCTCCGGGGGCCGGAGGGGGCCGGTCAGCACCGCGTCACCCTCGCGGAGGACAGTTTGTTGCCGTTGGAGCTCCTGGTCTCGGTGAAGTACGTGCCCCTGCCGTCGCAGCCGCCCGAGGCCCGGAGCGATCCGGCGCCGAACCCGGAGCGGCTGTTCTCGGCCACGACCGCGTCGGGCCAGGCGGGGCGGTGCTTGCGCACCTCGACGGTCAGGGTCACCGAGCCCGCGCAGCCGGTGCGGGAGCCGACGCCGGAGATGTGGGTACCGGAGGTGGTGGGGGTGTCGGCGCCGAGCCCGCAGGAGGACGCCGCCGAGGGGGCGGCGTCGGCGGGTGACGCCCACACGACACTGGTGGCGGAACCGCCGACCAGGGCGGCACCGGCCACGAGCGCGCCGACGACCACCAGACGGAGAGATCGATTGCCTTCCACGATTCCTCGATCCGTTCGGGGGGAGGGTGCAGAAGGAATTCCCGGGGTCGGGGGCGCGAAACCGCAGGCGGAGGCGGTGTGTGGAGAGCGCGATTCGTTTTCGGAGGGTTGGTCGCGAAACGCGGGGAAAAGTGATCCCTGCTTTTTCCGGGGCGGGCGCCCGGGACGCCGTTGTCGGACGAATGCGGACATGACACGGTCCGTATTGCGCCGTGGCCGATGCCCGAAGGGGCGATCAAGGGTCGCCCGGCACCCGGGCCCGGCCCCGGCGGGGCCGGAAACGACGACGGTGCCCGGCGGCCGAGCCGACGGGCACCGTGCCGGGGCGGGTCCTACTTCATCTTGTTCCCGGCGGACTTCAGGTGCTGGGCGCCCTCGACCACGCGGGCGGCCATGCCGGCCTCGGCGACCTTGCCGTAGGCGCGGGGGTCGTAGGCCTTCTTGTCGCCGATCTCGCCGTCGACCTTCAGGACGCCGTCGTAGTTGCGCATGATGTGGTCGACGACCGGACGCGTGTACGCGTACTGGGTGTCGGTGTCGATGTTCATCTTCACGACGCCGTACTCGATGGCCTCGTGGATCTCCTCCATGGTGGAGCCGGAGCCGCCGTGGAACACGAAGTCGAACGCCTTGGTCCGGCCGTACTCGGCCGCGACGGCCTCCTGCGCGGCCTTCAGGACCTCCGGGCGCAGCTTCACGAAGCCGGGCTTGTACGAGCCGTGCACGTTGCCGAAGGTCAGGGCGGTCATGTAGTAGCCCTTCTCGCCCAGGCCCAGCACCTCGGCGGTACGCAGGGCGTCCTCCGGGGTGGTGTACAGCTTCTCGTTGATCTCGCCGACGATGCCGTCCTCCTCGCCGCCGACCACGCCGACCTCGATCTCGAGGATGGTGCGGGCGGCCTTGGAGGCGGCGAGCAGCTCGTCCGCGATCTGGAGGTTCTCCTCCAGCTCGACGGCGGAGCCGTCCCACATGTGGGACTGGAACAGGGGCTCCTGGCCCTTGGCCACGCGCTCCTTGGAGATCTCCAGCAGCGGGCGGACGAAGCCGTCGAGCTTGTTCTTGGGGCAGTGGTCGGTGTGCAGGGCGATGTTCACCGGGTACTTGGCGGCGACCACGCGGGCGAACTCCGCGAAGGCGACCGAACCGGTGACCATGTCCTTGACCGAAGCACCGGAGAGGAACTCCGCGCCGCCGGTGGAAATCTGGACGATGCCGTCGCTTTCTGCCTCGGCGAAGCCGCGCAGGGCGGCGTGCAGCGTCTGGCTGGAGGTCACGTTGATCGCCGGGTAGGCGAAGCCCTCGGACTTCGCGCGGCTCAGCATCTCGGTGTAGACCTCGGGGCTGGCGATGGGCATGCTTGACTCTCCCTGGTTCGGCCTGGAGCGAGCGGCCGCCGACACGAGACCCTCGCGTTCCGGCGGCACCCCACGTGCGTTGCCCTGGCGGCGGAAACCGGACCGCCGGGGTCGGCCCGTGGGCCGTGTGTCCGGTGGCGTCCGCCAGGTGTCGTCCAAGTATCCCGAATGGCCTGAGCCGTTGGAAAGGTCTAGACCATATTGTTCCGGGTTCGGCGACGTACCCGCAGCTTACGGGGGCGGCGACGATAGGCGGCTGAGGGGCCCCGGAACAGGACCCCCATTGCGGGCCGACGGGTGCCGGACCGGTGGTGAGCCGCGCGTTTCCAGTGGCCGCTGTCGCTTTTTGTCGTGATACGCGCTACATTCGTCGCCGTGGGAAGGCATAGGAATGATCCGCGCGGCGTTGGCCAGGTGATGGCCATCGTCGGGGCTGTAGCGCTCTTGGTCGCCCTGGTGGCCCTCGGCGGGTACTTCTTGTACCAGTCCCTCCCGGGCAACGGCGCCAGCGCCAGCGTGAACGCCTCTGAGGCCGCGGCCGAGAGCGTGGACCCCGACGACATGGGCGCGCTGTACATCCGGGTGGTGGGCGAGTCCAGCGACGTCTTCGTCCGCGTCCCCGGCGGGGACGTGCTCCTGGACCAGGAGCTCACCCAGGGGAGCTCCGTGACCTACCCCGACAACGAGGCCGGACTCGAGGTCACCATCGGTGACCCGACCGCCGTCGAGGTGTACGTCAACGGCGGCCTCCGCGACGTCTCCGACCGCTCACCCGGTCACAGCTTCACCCTCAAGCCCTGACGGCCCCCGCCCTTCGGGCACCCCCCGCGCGGCCCGCCGGTCCTACCGCCGCCCCGCCCGGAGCCCGCCCCGCGACGGGACGCGAACGCCCCGCCCCGCGGAACCGGTCCTCACACGGCCAGGTCGGACACCTCGAAGACGGGCCGGTACTCCAGGCCCTCCTCCTCCAGCCGCTCGCGCGCGCCCCGGTCGACGATCAGCGCGACCGCGACGACCTCCGCACCCGCCTCACGCAGCGCCTCCACAGCGGTCATCACCGAACCGCCGGTGGTGGAGGTGTCCTCCAACGCCAGGACACGGCGCCCCTTCACGTCCGGACCCTCGATCCGCCGCTGGAGACCGTGCGCCTTGCCCGCCTTGCGCACCACGAAGGCGTCCAGCGTGCGGCCGCGCGCGTGCGCCGCGTGCAGCATCGCGGCGGCCACCGGGTCGGCGCCCAGGGTCAGACCACCCACCGCGTCGAACTCCAGGTCCTCGACGGTGTCCAACAGGACCGAGCCGACCAGCGGCGCGGCCTCCCCGTCCAGGGTGATCCGGCGCAGGTCGACGTAGTAGTCGGCCTCCTTGCCGGAGGACAGGGTCACCTTCCCGCGCACGACCGCCTTATCGTTGATCTGACGCAGGAGTTCATCACGTTCGCTCATGACCAGTGAGCCTAGAACACCGGGTGGGGCCGCGCGGACCAGGCCCGCTCCGCCCTAGTTGGGATGACCATGCAGGAGCACACCGGGGCCTACCGGGTGGAGACCACCGTGGACAGCAGAGAGGGCGCCGAGGAGGTGGCCCGGTCCGTGGTGGGACGGCGGCTGGCCGCCTGCGCGCAGGTGGGCGGGCCCGTCTCCAGCTTCTACCGCTGGGAGGGCGAGGTCCGGGCCGACCAGGAGTGGACGGTGGTGATCAAGACGCGGGCCGACCGCCTCGACGACCTGGTCGCGCACCTGGTGGCCACGCACCCCTACGACGTCCCGGAGGTCGTCGCCACGCCTGTGACCGGCGGAAACCCCTCCTACCTGGCCTGGGTGCGCGACGAGACCCGCGGGGGCGGCCCCGCGTGATCACCGTTCTCCTCCCCCCGGGCCTCGGGACGCCCTTCTCCCTCCCGAGCGCCGCCGACGTCCTCACCCGCCCGGTGTTCCCCCGGATCACGGACGACGTCACCGCCCCCCACGCCGCCCGCTACGTGGCCCGTGCCAGCCTGGAGATCAGTCGGCTGGTCGGCGACCGCACCCCCGTCGTCCTCGTCGCTGAGGGCGACGGCGGCCCCCTCCTGGGCGCGGTGGGCGCGGCCCAGCGCTCCGCGCACCGACCGGTGCTCGGCTACGTGCTGGTCGACGCGCCCCTGCCACAGCCGGGCAGCCCCACCCGCGCCGACCTGGCCCGGAACCAACTGCTCACCGGTGTGCCCGCCCGGGAGGGCGAACCCGCCGCCTACCGGTCCGAACGCCTCCCCACCGTCCCCGACTGGCCGGACGCCCCGTGCGGCTACCTGCTCACCGACCCGGCCCACGCGCACCCCGCGCACCTGGCCGGGATGCGCGGTTGGGTGGTCCGTGACGCCACGGGGAGCCGGGCCACGGCCTCGGTGGAGCTGGCGGCGCTCGTCACGGCCCTGGTCAGCTGACCGAAACCCGCGTGACAGGCGCGGCGGGGGCCCGCAGAATCGGGGCATGATCGCAGACCACTTCCCCCCGGCGGGGCTTCGGCTGAACACCCCGCGCCTCCAGCTGAGGATGCCCTCGGACCAGGACCTGTCCGAGCTGGCGGACGCGGCCCTCGCGGGGGTCCACGACCCCGCGCACATGCCCTTCCTCACCCCGTGGACGGACCAGCCGCCCGACCGTCTGGCGCTGGCGGTCGTCCAGCACAACTGGGCCACCATGGCGGCGTGGACCCCGCAGAAGTGGACGTTCAACGCGGTCGTGGTGCACGAGGGCACCGTGATCGGGGTCCAGGACCTGGCGGCGAGCGACTTCGGAGTGGCCCGGCAGGTGAACACCGGTTCGTGGCTCACACGGCGGTACCAGGGGAGGGGCCTCGGCAAGGAGATGCGCGCGGCCGTGCTCCACCTGGCCTTCGCCGAGCTGGGGGCGGTGGCCGCGTTGTCGGAGGCCTTCGACACCTCGGTCGCCTCACGCGGGGTGTCGCTCGGGCTCGGTTACCGGCCCGACGGCACCAACCTGGTCGCGGTCCGGGGCGAACGGGTCGGCGAGACCAGGTTCCGGCTGACCCGGGAGGACTGGGAACGTCACCGCACGGTCCCCGTCGAGGTGGAGGGCCTGGAACGGTGCCTGCCGTACTTCGGACTGGGCGAGCTCCCCGCCTAGGCGGTCACACGTCGTTGGCGCGACATCCACACCACGCCGCCGAGGCTGCCCAACAGCATGCCCGCGCCGGTGACGACGCCGCTGACCAGGGGAACCCACGCGGGGTGGCCGGTCAGGGCCATGACGAGTCCGGTCGCGCCGAGGAGCGAGGCGTACCCGGCCACGACCAGGATCTCCCGCTGCTTCCAGTGCCAGGCCAGCGGGAAGAAGTGCAGGCCGACGACCAGGGCCACCCAGGCCACACCGGCCTCGTCCGGGACGGAGTCGAGCCTGCTGATGGTCATCGCGCCGCCGACGATCAGGGCGACCTCGACCATGGTGACCACCCCGAAGAAGGCGCCGAAGCTCGGCTTGGGGGAGCCGTCGTCCTCGGACGGGGCGCTCCCGCGCATGGCGAGCACCGCCAGGACGACGATCGCGACCGCCGCGCCCACGGCCAGGACCCGCACCGCGAGGGCGGCCGCGTCGGGCAGCGGGGGGCCGCTGTTGACCAGCACGAACACCAGCCCGAAGAAGGCTCCGACGAAGAACCCGGAAAAACGTGAGAACATTCCCGGAATTTACCAGGGGACGATGCGATCAATGGCACCCGCACGATTTCCGTGACGCAAGGTGATTTCGGTATCGCTTTGTGTTGGAGTTTCGTCGCGTTTCCCGAGTGTGTGGGTAGCGAAAGTCGATCCGAAACGGCCGGGGACGGGCGCGTGAGGACGTCATTCATGGAGAACCGGGTTCCGCCGCTCTCCTTGTGCGTGTCGGCCCGGAGTCCGTCTTCCACGCTGGGAAACGCCTCGGGTGCGCTGCTCTGTTCGGTTCCACCGTTCCGTATTCGGTGGTGAGGCGGTCGCCGCCCTGACCCGCGACCTCCATCTTTCGTGGATAAGCCGATCTTCCTGAGGATCTCCGTCTGTCGGAGCTCGGACCCGTCTTCGACGGGCTCTCGTGTCATTTCCTCTGTCCTGCGTGCCTGGAGGGCGGACGAACTCTTTCCCGTGCTGGAGGAGGCCGTGGCACGTCCACCCGTCGGGTTCCGGGCCGTGCCGGTGCGGGACGGCGCCCCTTCTCATTCTCGCGGGGTGGCGATCGCCCTCGCCGCCGCCTCGATCCTCTCCCGGAGCCACACGGGGGTGTTCTCGGGGCTGCGGGGGTGTTCGAGAAGGTCCTCGTAGTAGTCGACGGAGTCGGGTCGCGGGCGGCTGAACTCGACTTCGCGGTCGAAGTTGTAGGTGACCGAGAACGACGAGGGCGGAGTGAGTAGGTACCGGGCGGAGAACCACGTCCCCCTCCCGGGCGCCCACATCCCGGAGCGAAGCTCCCTGAACGCGGAACTGAGATCGATCGGGGTGCTGACGTGTGCTTCGGAGCCGTCGGCGACGACGGCCCTTGTCCACATCTCTCCCATGTCGCCGACCATCGCGGCGGTGCATTCGACCTCCCTCGACCCGGGAGGCGCCGAGTGCAGGAGGATCTGTCCGATACGGGACAGCAGGCGGATCTCTTCTTCCTTCTCCATGGTTTCCTTCGGGGGGTCGGGGGCGGAGGGCGGACGCCGGGGGCGTCCGTCGTTCGCGGCGATTCTCCCGTGCCCCGTGGGGCGGGACGTCCCGGGACCGGACGACGAAGGGCGCGCCCACCTCCCCTGTGTGAGCGCGCCCCCGGGGCACCGCGGTGCGGTGCCCGTGTCCGTCCGACGGGCCTCGTGGGCCGCCCCTCGACTCGGGGGCCAGAGGGCCCGGGCCCGTCGGACGGGGCCGACCGCCCCGCGTACGCCCCCTCAGACGTGCGCGGCGGTCGGCGGTGCCGCGTCGGGACCGGCCCTCTCCCCTCTGGGAGGGCGGTGTGCTCCGACGCGGCGTCTGAGGGTCATTCGTCGCGGACCGCACCGCCCAGGCCGTCGATCAGGGCGGCCGCCTCGCCGTGGGTCGCGGGCAGCGGCACGGACCAGACGGCGGCGCCGTGCTCCCAGCCGATCCCCGACCGCAGCTCGTCGAGCTCGGTCCTGAGCGCCGGGACGTCCCGCGCCACGACCGCGATCCGGCCCCGGCTCACCAGGCACAGCGACTCGCCCCGGGTGAAGAAGCGGCTCAGCTCGTGCCCCAGGACGATCAGCCGGGCCGCGCGCCGCCAGGGGTCGAGGGCGGGGTCCAGGGACACCACGACGAGGCGGTGGTCGAACGCGGCCGGGACCGTCTCCTCCGCGCTCCGGTAGAGCTCGCGGACACGGGTGCGCAGGTACGACGCGTTGGCCAGCCCGGTCAACGGGTCCTGGCAGGTGTCCCGGCCCCGGCCGCCCTCGACCCAGCCCTCGGCCAGGGCCCGCACGAGGGAGAGCGGGACGTGCCCCCAGCCCACGACCTCGCCGAAGGCGGCGAGGTCGGCCAGGGCCCGGCCGACGTCCACTCCCGAACGGGCCCGGGCCTCCCCGAGCCGGGAGCACGCGTCGACGAGGTCCTCCCCGGACGTGTGCGCCTCACAGACGGCGTCCACGGAGGGCGTCCACCAGTCCTCGGCCGGGCCCCATCCCCGCTCCGCGCTCCGGCGCCCCCACGGCGTCCGTAGATCCCGGGCACGGCGCACCACACGGCCCCGTGTCCCGGCTCCCACATCGGTCTCGCGCATGGCATCGCTCCCGGTCGTCGTTTGGCCAGGTGAACGAAGGTGGGCCCGCGCCCCCGCGGTGGGCCCCCTCCGTTCGCCCTCACCCCAATCACGGAGATCGGTAGCGGCTATGACGCGGATACGAGATATTTTTTCGAGCACGTGATGCCCCGACGCCGAACCCCTGCCTCCCGAACCCCGGATCTGGCTCGCGGCGGGGGGATACGGGACCACGAGGGAAAGGGCGCGGTGTGACCCACGCCGAAGGCGAGCACACTGAGACACTCATCGGTGACGCGGAGATCATCGAACGGGTGAAGGCCGGCGACAACGCCGCCTACGGCACCCTCTACGAACGCCACGCGGGAGCCGCCCGGGGCCTGGCCCGCCAGCTCCTACGGGGTGAGGCCGAGGTCGAGGACGCGGTGGCCGAGGCGTTCACGAAGGTGCTCAGCGTCATCCAGCGCGGCGGCGGACCCAGCGACGCCTTCCGCCCGTACCTGCTCACGGCGGTCCGCAACGCCGCCTACGACCGGGGGCGGGGGGACCGACGCCAGGTCGTCACCGACGACATGGAGACCTACGACTCCGGCGAACCCTTCGTCGACCCGGCGCTGGAGGGCCTCGAACGCTCGCTGATCGCCCGCGCCTTCCTGTCCCTGCCCGAACGCTGGCAGTCGGTGCTGTGGCACACGGAGATCGAGGGGGTCAAACCCGCCGAGGCCGCCACCATCCTCGGGATGAACGCCAACGGTGTGGCCGCGTTGGCCTACCGCGCCCGGGAGGGTCTGCGCCAGGCCTACCTCCAGATGCACCTGGCGGGCGGGGGCGCCGCCGAGGCCTGCCGACCCACGCTCGGCCTGCTCGGCGCGTACGTGCGCGGCGGCCTGTCCAAGCGCGACACCACCAAGGTCGACCGGCACATGGACGACTGCGGGGACTGCCGCGAGGTGTACGCGGAGCTCATGGACGTCAACGTCGGCCTGCGCGGGATCGTGCTGCCGCTGGTGGTGGGTTTCGGGGCCACGGGCTACCTCACCGTGACGCCGGGCGGCGCCGCGACCGGGGCCTGGTGGAACCGGATGTCCCGGCGCCAGCAGCAGGTCTCCGCCGGGGCCGCCGCTGCCGCGGGCGTGGCCGTCGCGGTCGCGCTCGCCCTGGTGGGCGGAGAGGGCGTGCCGCCCTCCGACCCCCCGCCGGTGGCCGCTCCCCAGGAGGACGCCCCGGCCGCCGGGAACCCGGCGGCGCCCGCCGACCCGCCCGCCCAGGGCCCGGCCGACCCCGCCGACCCCGCCGACCCGGCCCCGGCGGCGCCCGCGCCCGATCCGGAACCCGTGCCCTCGGTGCCCGCCGACGTCCCCGCCGCCTCGGTGCCGGAGCCCGCCCCCGAGCCGGAGGAGCCGCCGGCGCCGGACACCCCCGACGCCCCGCCCGCCCCGGAGGAGCCGGACGCGCCCGAGGCGCCGCAGGACCCCGGCCCCGTGTTCGCGGCGGGCATCGACCCGGTCGGCTCGCTGGTCCCGGGCAGTGACGGGATCATGGTCCTCGACGTGCTCAACACCGGCACGGCCACCGCCGGTGACGTACTGGCCGCGATCACCCTGCCCCCGGGGGTGGAGATGGTCTCCTCGGGCGGGGCCGGGAACGCGGTTCCCCTGGCGGTCGGTCACGGCGACTGGGGCTGCGCGGCGGGCAGCGGCGGCGGCGAGTGCGTACGCACCGGTATGGCGGAGGGGGAGAACAGCACCCAGTTCCTCGACGTCCGGGTGGCGTCCGACGCCGACGTGCACGTGCCCGCCAGCGTGGTGATCTCCTCGGGTGAGGCCAGATTCGAGGCGGTCGGGGAGCGCGGGGTGACGCCGGACGGCATCGCCGCCCGCTACGCGACCGCCGGGCAGGTACGCACGGAGACCGTCGGCAACGCCCTGTTGACCTGCACCGAACCCGAACCGCCGAAGGGCGGGTGGCCCTGGCCGTGGTGGGGGTGGCCCGGCGGCGGCCAGGTGGCCCCTCCGGACGGGCGCACCACCGCCCGGGACGGCCGGGTGGACCCCCCGCCGGACGCGGACCTGCGTCCGGCCCCGGCGGACGCCGACGAGCCCGCCGCGCCGGGTTCCGGTGGGGGCGGGCTCGGCGACCTGCTCGGTGACGCCCCGGGAGGCTCCTCACCCGAGCCGGAGGAGGAGGAACCGGGCGCCCCCGAGGGCGATGGGGGCGGCGAGGGGGCCGAGGGCGGTCACGGCGGCGGGCCGGAACCCGAGGTGCCCTCCGACCCCTCCGGTTCCCCGGAACCCACCGACCCCGGATACACCGACGAGGACGAAGAGCACGCGGAGCAGGCCCCGGGGGCCTGCGCCGACGCCCGCCAGCGGATCGGCGACCGGCTCGACAACGACAACTGGGTGATGGCCCCGCTCGACCGCGACCTGGACCCCACCACCACCTCGTCCAGCTCGGCGGTCTGGGAGCTCCCCGAGGGCGGCGCGGTTCGCTGGGCCGGGCTGTACTTCTCGGCGGCGGGGGAGCCGGCGTCGCCCACCGCGCGGGTCAAGGGCCCCGGTATGGCCGCCTACACCACCGTCACCGCCACCGACACCCGCGTCGCCGACCTGCCCGGCTACCGCGCCTACCAGGCGTTCGCCGACGTCACCGCCCTGGTGCGCTCCGCTGGCGGCGGCGAGTGGTGGGTCGCCGACGTCCCGGCCAGCGAGGGCAGGGGCGTGCACGCCGGTTGGAGCCTCGTGGTGGTCCTGGAGGACCCGTCGGTGGAGGGCTACCACCAGGCGATGGTGCTCGACGAGACCACCGCGGTCTTCCAGGACGACACGGGGGCGCGCTTCCCGGTGTCCGGCCTGTTGCCGGAGTCGGTCCCGGCCCGGTTCGACGTGGTGGCCTGGGAGGGGGACGCCGACCTCGGCGGAGACCGGGTGATGGTGGGCGGAACCCCGCTCGCGCCGACCGGTGGGCACGGGAGCGCCGACAACGTCTTCGTGGGTTCCGCTCGCGGGGCGGTGGGCGATCCGATGGCGTTCGGGACCGACGTCGCCCGATTCGACGCGGTTCTCGGGCGCGAAACGGATATCCGAATCCCGTCCGGCCAGGACGCGGTGGTGGTCGGGGTCGTCGCTCTCACGGCTCCCATGCGCACCTGAGCCCGGTGGTCGGGATGCCCCTTCCGTGGCCCTTCCGGGCCTGGTGGGGCATCCGGGGGGACGCGTGCGACCCCGAATCCCCTCCCGTGGGTAGTCGCCGAGTCACTTTCGGTGTCCGTCGATGGCACGCAAAACGAGACAGACTTGGCTAGGCTGTGCCCCGGTCATGGATATGGCCCCAGAGATCGACAGGGAAGGGGGCGGTGTCACGTGGACCGCTGCGCGTTGTTCGTCGACGCGGGATACCTTCTCGCCGACGGTGCGATGGCCGTGCACGGAACCCGTAACCGGGACTCCGTCGCCTGGGACTACTCCGGTCTCGTCCAGTTCCTCAACGAGGTCGCCCGGGACCGCACGGGGCTGCCGCTCCTGCGCTGCTACTGGTACGAGGCGATCGCCGACGACCGGCGGGCCCAGGAACAGGACGGCATCGCCGACATCCCCGGCATCAAGTTCAGGGCCGCCCGGATACGCCCGGGCCGCCGCGAGGGCGTGGAGAGCTACGTCCAGCGCGACCTCACCACCCTGGCCCGCACCGGGGTCCTGTCCGACGCGGTCCTGGTCAGCGGCGACGAGGACATGGCGCCCGTGGTCGCCGACGTACAGGACATGGGCGTGCGCGTCACCGTCGTGCACATCTCGGTCGAGGGCAACTGGACCATCTCCCGCGCCCTGCGCCGGGAGAGCGACGACCTCATCGAGATCGGCGCCGGTCACCTGCGCCCGCACGTCAACCTCCTCTCCGGCGGCGGCTCCACACAGGAGACCGCGGCCAAGACCACCACCCCCTTCGCCAACGGCCGCGGCCGCTCCGCCAACGAGCCCCCGCGCGCACCCGAGGCCCCCCAGCCCCGCCAGCCCGCGACGGCCCCGTCCGGCGGCAACGGCCGGCCCGAGTCGGTCACCGCCTCCACCGGCGGCCTGGAGGCGATGTTCGCGGGCACCGGCGGACAGCCCGTGCCCCAGGGCAGCGCCATGGAGCAGTTGCGCGCGATGCGCCGCTCGATAGCGCAGCAGCGCGGCGTCGACCACCTGGCCGGGCCCGGAACGGAGGGCTCCCCGGGCGGGGGCATCGACGCGAACGGTTTCCCGTCCGGCGGTCAGGCACCGCCCGGTGTGAACGGCAACGGTTCCTACCCCGGCGCCTCCGGGGCGCATCCCGCCCCGAACCCCGCCGCGGCGCAGAACGGCCACGGGCCCAACGGCCAGGGCGGCTACCCGCCCTCCGGCACCGGCGGGCACCCTTCCATGCGCGGAGCCGACCCGGGCGCCTTCGGCCTCCCCGGCAGACCGGGTCAGGCGCCGCCGCAGGGTCACACACTGACCGGAGCCCAGCCCGCCTTCACCAACGGAACCGGGCCCCAGCCGTCCTTCAACGGCACGGGCCCGCAACGGTCCTTCGACGCGGGGACCGGGCCCCAGGCCTCCTTCGCCGACCTCCAGCAGGGGCCACCGCAGAGAAACGCGGCCCCGCCCGGCCCGGACCCGCGGTTCGGTCCCGGTGAGGAACCAGGCTTCGGAGGTGGGGCGGACGCAAACCCTACCTATGGGACCAGTACGGCAACTGACACCGCGCGCCGCGGTGGCGCCGCCCCCGGATTCGGGGAACGGCGGCCTACTGGTCCCGAGTACGACAGCCGGTTCGGCACGTCTGGATACCAGGAATCCATCCCCAGTCCTGGATATGCCCAGCAGACGGGCCCCGGCACGCATACCGTTGATGACGCGGTGCATGTCGCGCACAAGGAAGGAAACGACTTCGCGGAGTCGATCGCACGTGAGGCGCCCGCCCTGTGGGTGGAGGCCGTCCTGGCCCGAAGGCCCAGGATGCCCTCCGACCTGGAGGCCAGACTTCTCCAGGGGTCCTCACTCCCGATCGACCACCTGCTGCGTGACGAGGTCCGTGACGGACTGCGCCAGGGGTTCTGGCAGGCGCTGGAGCGTGCCAGGCCCTGACCGGCACGCGCGAGTGCGAGTAGGGGATGGGGGCGATGCGGTTGACCCAGGTGACGACGGCAGAACTCGACCGGCTGGAATTCCATGCCGTCCGGTCGGGTGAGCACGGCCGGATCGCCGCCCAGCTGCTGGACCTGGCCAACCGGGTCGACGCGGGCAGTGAGGTGACCCGGGCGGAGCTGTTCGTGCGCGCGGGTGAGCAGTGGGAGATCGCCCAGGAGTTCGAGCGGGCCTGCGCCGCCTACCAGCGGGCCATGGACGACGGCGGTCCCACCGTGGTCGACGCGCACGCCCTGAGCGCCGGGGCGCTGCTCCAGCTGGACGAGCGCGAGCTCGCCTACGAACACCTCAAGCGTCTGGAGAGCGGTCACCATCCCGGGCTCCAGACCCACATCCACGTCGCCGAGGTCCTCTACGCCCACGACGACCTGGAGGGCGCGGAGCGCTGGGCCACCGCGGGCGCGCGCTGGTTCGCGCACAGGACGCTGTCGTCCTACACCCGTGACCTGTTCGAGGAGCTCCTGCGCATCCGGTTCCGCATCCGGACCGACCTGGGCCTGCCCGAGGACGATCTGGACCGCCTCCTGGACGCGTGACCCGCACGGTGCGCGCCGCGCGGGTCGGGACGCCGCCCCGCACGGGGAAGGGGCGTGCCGCGGCGGGCGACACCCCCGGGAAGTGAGCTTTCTGACGCGCCCCCGTTCCCGCCCCGCCCGGGGTCGTGATCGTCCGCCTCCGGACGCGCGGGGTCCGATTCCCGTATCCGGGCCGACCGGGTACGCCAGGTTCGGTCGTCGACCCCCGGCCTTACGACCCCGTTCCCGCGCGTCGGCAGGGCCCTGTGGCCGATCTCCGGCGGGTGTGCGGACACGTCCGCCCCGCCGACGTCCTAGGCTGGGTCCGACCCCCCACGAAGGCCCGCGAGCCCGGCCGGAGACGCCCTGTCACAGGGCGCCCGTGAGGCACTCATACCACGCTCCAGGCGTGTGTTCGACATCCGTCGATGAATCCGAGAAATCCGCGACACGCCATCATCTTGCGGTGTTCCAAGGTGGCACCCCCTAGATGTAGTATCGGGTCCCGTTGGTGGTTCACCGGGGTTCCCACCCTGGTGAAGCAGACGGGAACGACGACCGCCCGCGCCACGAGGCCCGATCGGCCACGGGAAGCGGAGATCGCGTAGGTCACCCACGGGTTCCAGGACCCGACATCAACAACGCAGACGAGGGGGCTTCGAGGGGAGTCGCCGCGACCCTCCGGTCGTGGGCCCACCCGCATCCAGTGCGATGGGACCGCCGGTGCGAGCCGCGCGTCTGCTACTCGTGAACCCCGTTCCCCGCCGGGACTCTTCTTTACCGAGGTTGGAGCCGCTGTATGACCCTTGACGTCGAGGCCGTGCCCGCATCCGTTCGGCCCGCGCCGACCCACGGCGGCGGCGCCCCCGCCGCCATCGACCGGATCGAGCACGTCGTAACCGAGGCCTGTGCGCGGCTCACCGGTGTTTCGGCGGCCAAGGTCCTCACCGAGGCCCGTCGGGGCTTCTACCCCGGGATCGCCGACTCCGAGGTCGAGCTGGCCCTGGTCATGGCCGCCCGCAGCTACGTGGAGGTCGACCCGAACTACTCCTACGTGGCCGCCCGCCTGCTGCTCGACAAGCTCCGCACCGAGGCCCTGAGCTTCGTCAGCGGCGCCCCCGAGACCGCCGGCCAGTCCGACATGGAGGACCGCTACGCCACCTACCTGTCCGCCTACGTCGGTCGCGGCATCGACCTCGGACAGCTGGACCCGGCGCTGGCGCAGTTCGACCTGGAGCGCCTGGGCAAGGCCCTGCACGCCGACCGTGACGAGCAGTTCACCTTCCTCGGCCTCCAGACCCTGTACGACCGCTACTTCCTGCACAGCGACGAGGTCCGCTACGAGCTCCCGCAGGCGTTCTTCATGCGCGTCGCGATGGGCCTGGCGCTCAACGAGGACGACCGCGAGGCCCGTGCCATCGAGTTCTACGAGCTGCTGAGCTCGTTCGACTTCATGGCCTCCACGCCCACCCTGTTCAACTCGGGCACGGTCCGCGCACAGCTGTCGTCCTGCTTCCTCACCACGGTCGGCGACGACCTCCAGGACATCTTCCACGGCATCAGCAACAACGCCATGCTGTCCAAGTACTCGGGCGGCCTCGGCAACGACTGGACCCCGGTCCGCGGCCTGGGCTCGCACATCAAGGGCACCAACGGCAAGAGCCAGGGTGTCGTCCCGTTCCTGAAGATCGCCAACGACACGGCGGTCGCGGTCAACCAGGGCGGCAAGCGCAAGGGCGCGGTCTGCGCGTACCTGGAGACCTGGCACATCGACATCGAGGAGTTCCTCGACCTCCGCAAGAACACCGGTGACGAGCGCCGCCGCACCCACGACATGAACACCGCGAACTGGGTTCCGGACCTGTTCATGCAGCGTGTGGAGGAGCAGGGCACCTGGACCCTGTTCTCGCCGGACGAGGTCCCCGACCTGCACGACAAGTACGGCAAGGACTTCGCCGAGGCCTACGAGCAGTACGAGGCCGCCGCCGAGGCCGGGCGTATCAAGGTCTTCAAGAAGATGCCCGCCGTGGACCTGTGGCGCCGCATGCTCACCATGCTGTTCGAGACCGGCCACCCGTGGATCACCTTCAAGGACCCGTCGAACCTGCGCTCGCCGCAGCAGCACACCGGCGTGGTGCACTCCTCCAACCTGTGCACCGAGATCACGCTGAACACCAGCAAGGACGAGGTCGCGGTCTGCAACCTCGGCTCGGTGAACCTGGCCCAGCACGTCGGCCCGAACGGCGTCGACGTCGAGCGCCTGCGCCGCACCGTCCGCACCGCCGTGCGCATGCTCGACAACGTCATCGACGTGAACTTCTACACGATCCCCGAGGCGCGCCGCGCGAACATGCGCCACCGCCCGGTCGGCCTGGGCCTCATGGGCTTCCAGGACGCGCTCTTCAAGATCCGCACGCCGTTCGCCTCCGAGGGCGCGGTGACCTTCGCGGACGAGAGCATGGAGCTGATCAGCTACTACGCCATCGAGGCGTCCATGGAGCTGGCCAAGGAGCGCGGTTCCTACGAGAGCTTCGAGGGCTCGCTGTGGAGCCGGGGCGTCCTGCCCATCGACTCCCTGCGCCTGCTGGCCGACTCCCGTGGCGGCGACCTCGACATGGACCGCGGCGAGACCCTGGACTGGGACTCCCTGCGCGAGCGGGTCCGGACCACCGGTATGCGCAACTCCAACGTGATGGCGATCGCGCCCACCGCGACCATCGCCAACATCACCGGCGTCAGCCAGTCGATCGAGCCGGTCTACCGGAACCTGTTCGTCAAGTCGAACATGTCCGGCGACTTCACCGTCGTCAACGACTACCTGGTCCGCGACCTCAAGGAGCGGGGTCTGTGGGACGAGGAGATGGTGTCCGCCCTGAAGATGCACGACGGCAGCCTGGGCGCCATCGACCGCGTGCCCGACGACCTCAAGGCCCTGTACGCCACGGCCTTCGAGGTCGACCCCAACTGGCTCGTGGACGCCGGTTCGCGCCGCCAGAAGTGGATCGACCAGGCCCAGTCGCTCAACCTGTACATGGGCGCGCCCAGCGGTAGGAAGCTGGACGCCCTGTACCGCCGCGCCTGGCGCTCCGGTCTCAAGACCACCTACTACCTGCGTTCGCAGAGCGCCACCCACGTGGAGAAGAGCACGCTCAAGGGCACGGACGGCCGACTGAACGCGGTCGCCTCCACCCCCGCCGCTCCCGTGGCCGCCCCGTCGCCCGCCCCCGTCGCGAGCCCGGCACCCAGCCCGGCCCCGGTGACCGAGCCGGTGGCGCCCGAGCCCGAGGACGAGTTCGAGATCGTCGACGGCCAGGCGTGCAGCATCGAGGACCCCGAGTGCGAGGCCTGCCAGTAACGAGGGGCCCCGGGGCGCCCGCCGCACCGGCGGGCGCCCCCGCTCCCTCGCGCCCCCTCCTCTCCCCGAAGACGACCCCGGCCCGACCGGAGAACGGAAAAGTTCGAGCATGACCGCGGTTTCCGAGAACAGCGCAGCGGCCACCAGCGGCCTCGGCGAGATCGAGCGCGACGCCGAGCGCGTCAACGTCGACGACAAGTCGATGATCAACGCCCGTGCCGACGTCAACCAGCTGCTGCCCCTCAAGTACACGTGGGCGTGGGAGAAGTACCTGTCCGGGTGCAACAACCACTGGATGCCCACTGAGGTGGCGATGCAGGCCGACATCGCGCTGTGGAAGTCCAAGGACGGGCTCACCGAGGACGAGCGCCTCATGCTCAAGCGCAACCTCGGCTTCTTCGCCACCGCGGAGTCCCTGGTCGCCAACAACATCGTCCTGGCCGTGTACCGCCAGCTCACCAACCCGGAGTGCCGCCAGTACCTGCTGCGCCAGGCCTTCGAGGAGGCGGTGCACACGCACACCTTCCAGTACATCTGCGAGAGCCTCGGCCTGGACGAGGGCGAGCTCTTCAACATGTACCGCGAGGTCCCCTCGATCACCGCCAAGGACGCCTGGGCGCTCAAGTACACGCAGAACCTGGAGAACCCGGAGTTCCGCACCGGCACGCCCGAGGCCGACCAGGCCTTCCTGCGTGACCTGGTCGCGTTCTACGTGATCTTCGAGGGCATGTGGTTCTACACCGGCTTCGCGCAGATCCTGTCGCTGGGCCGCCGCAACAAGATGGTCGGCATCGCCGAGCAGTACCAGTACATCCTGCGCGACGAGTCGATCCACCTGAACTTCGGCATCGACGTGATCAACCAGATCAAGATCGAGAACCCGCACCTGTGGACCGAGGAGTTCCAGGCCGAGGTGCGGCAGATGCTCACCGACGCCTGCGAGCTGGAGGTCGCCTACGGCCGCGAGACCATGCCGCGCGGCGTGCTGGGCCTCAACGCCGAGCTGTGCGAGAAGTACATGCACTTCATCACCGACCGTCGCGCCGAGCAGATCGGCCTCGCCCCCATCTTCGGCGAGACCGAGAACCCGTTCCCGTGGATGTCGGAGATGATGGACCTCCAGAAGGAGAAGAACTTCTTCGAGACCCGAGTGATCGAGTACCAGACGGGTGGCGGCCTGGACTGGGACTAGGTCCTTACCCGGGAGGACACGCAGTCCCTCCCTCCCGACGGCCCGGGGCGGGCGCGCGCCCCGGGCCGTTCGCGCGCCCGGGACCGGGGCGCCGAGGCGACCGCCCGGGCGGGGAGCAGCGCCCGACCGCTTCCGGTCAGACGCTGACCGGAGGGGGCCAGAACCGCAACCACGCCGCTCCCGGCGCGTCGAAACCCCATGCGACCAGGAGGTTCCTGGCGCGGAAGGGAAAGGCATGGAACGGCACTTCGGGGACGGACGCCACGACGAGCTGCGGGCGCGGGTCCGCGACTTCGCGCTGAGGGAGGTCGGGCCCCGGGTCGCGGCGATGGAGCGCGACCGTCGCGTGGACCACGAGCTCTCCCGGCTGATCGCCGAGCAGGGGTGGATCGGGATCACCGTCGACCCGGCCTACGGCGGGATGGGGCTCGGGCACCTGGCGAAGACGATCGTGATCGAGGAGATCGCCCGGGTCAGCGGCGCGATGGGCGCCATGGTGCAGGCCTCCCAGCTGGGGGTCGCCAAGATCGTGCACTTCGGCGACGAGGCGCAGCGCGTCACGTGGTTACCGGAGGTCGCCGCGGGGCGCTGCCTGCCCACCATCGCCGTCACCGAGTACGGCTCTGGCGGGCACGTCCTGGGGATGACCGCCAGCGCGGTGCGCGACGGCGACGACTACGTCCTGAACGGGCAGAAGGTGTTCGTGGGTAACAGCCACGTCGGTGACCTGCACGGGGTGGTGGTCCGCACGGGACCCGGTTCGCGGGGACTCTCCGCCTTCCTGGTGGAGTCCGACCGTCCGGGGTTCTCGCTCGGTGACCACCGGGGCACCATGGGCCTCCACGGTTTCAGCTTCGGCGAGCTGGTCTTCGAGGACTGCCGGGTGCCCGCCGCGAACCTGCTGGGTGCGGAGGGGGACGGACTGTCGGTGGCCTACTCGTCGAGCGTGCTGTACGGGCGGGCCAACCTGGCGGCGGTGGCCCTGGGCATCCACCGGGCCCTGGTCGAGGAGACCTGCGCCTACGCGTCGGAGGTCCTCCGCTACGGGAAGCCGCTGGCTGAGGTGCCGTCGGTCAAGCTCAGGCTCGGGCAGATGCAGTCCCGGCTGATGGTCGCGGCGCTGTCGCTCTACCACGCGGTCTCCTTGCTGGACCGGGGGCGGCCCTGCGACAACGAGCTGATCAACGCCAAGCTCGTGAACGTGGAGTACGTCCTGGACACCGCGCGCAACGCCATGGAGGTGCACGCGGCTCAGGGGCTCTACACCCACCGGCCGATCGAGCGCTACCTGCGGGACGCCCACCACGTCTTCGCGCCCGCCGGGACCTCGGACGTGCAGCTGCTGCGGTTGGGGGAGGCGGCCCTGGGGACGGACCGGGGTCAGTGGTCCGCCCGTCTCTCCGATCGGCTGGTCGCCGGGGCCGGCTGACCCGGTCCCGGGCGGGTGCGCGTGGCGGCCGGGCCGGACGCTACGCGCCGGTCCCGCCGTGCTCCCAGGTCATCTTCACCTTGAAGGAGGACTCGGCGGCGCCCCTCACGACGAACACGTCCGCCTCGGTGCTCACGCTGACCCCGAACTCGATCTCGGTCTTGGTGGGGCCGAACTCCCGCGGGTCGAAGGACCCCAGTTCCCTGGAGACGGCGGCGGCGACCTGGCGGACGCGGGAGACGACCGCGTCGAGCCGGCGGTCGCCGGTGACGGTCCCGCCACGGGAGACCGGCTGGGCGCCCGTACGACGCACGGGAACGGCCTCGATGCTGATCACGGCGTCGTCGTCGGTGCGAAAATCAATCACATTGCTCACTGTGACCCCAGTCTTCGATCATTCCTGATACCGATTAATGCGGTGTTGTGGACCAAAGGTTAAAATGTTGGAGGATGTCCCTGATTCGACTACACAACGGTGCCGTGCGTGGTGAAGAGATGGTGGGCCCTGACAGTTATGACCGGGCGAGGAATGGCCAGTTCTACCTGGCGGGACGGACGTGACGGCACCGGGTGGCGCAAGTCGTCCTGGTCGGAGCCCAACAATGGTTGTTGCGAGGCCTCCCTGAGGGAACGGGGGCGGGTGCTCCTGCGTGACTCGCAAAACCCCGACCGGGGCTTCCTCCGGTTCGACCCCGAGGAGTGGCTGTCCCTGGTGGCGAGGGTGCGCTGACGCCACCCGGGGGACGGCGGTGGACCGCCGCCCCCGTGTTCCGGGGTGGTCAGCGTGCGACGGGGGAGACCTCGCAGTCGTGCCGTTCGAAACCGTTCATGCTGGTGACGAACGTGTGATCGGGGCCGAACCGGACCGCGTACCCGTTCCGCAGCTCCGTCCAGGACTCCTCCACGTCCTCGCCCAGAGCCTGTCGGCTGATCAGCAGGTTGCGTCGAATCACCCACTGTGAGGGGTGGTCCTCGGGCAGTACCTCCTGGCAGAGTCGCTCGCTGGCCTGGTCCTGGGCCAACGCCTCCTTCAGCCGCCCGAGGGCGAACAGGTCGTTGCCGAGATTGATCTCCACCGGGGCGAAGAGCATGGGGTTGTCCCCGTGCGTCTCGCGCAGTTTGCTCAGGGCCAGCCGGTCGAGTTCGAGGGCCTCGGCGTGGTGGCCGGCCAGCCGGAATACCAGGGCGGCGTTGGCCCGGGCCACCCACGGGAAGACGTGCCGTTCCGAGTACGTGGTCTCCACCGCGTCCAACAGGGCACGGGCGGTCCGCTCGGCCTCGGCCAGCTCGCCCCCGAAGGCCAGGTTCACCATGTGCACGTTCTGGAAGTACAGCATCGAGCGGGCCGTACCCGGGTACCAGCGGGCCTGCGCCTCCCCGGCCCCCTCGGACAACTCCAGCGCCCGTTCGTGCTCGCCCCGCCTCCGGTGGATCAGCGAAAGGGACAGCGGGATCTCCATGGAGTGCACACTGCCGTCCGCCTCGGTGGCCTCGAACCTGCGCTGGGCGTCCTCCAGGGTGGCCCTGGCCTGGTCGAGGCGGCCCAGCTCCAGCTGGCTGACCCCGACGGACAGGCGGCTGCGCAGGGTGGGGATGCCGTTGGGTCCGAAGACGTAGGTGCGCTGTTCGAGGTTGCGCTCGTCGATCTCCAGCGCCTCCCGGAACCGACCGGCGATCCGCAGGGAGTAGGCGAGGTCGTGGGCCGAGGACAGAGTGCTCTCGTCCTCCTCACCGTTCCGGCTCACCCTGATCCGGTGGATCTCCTCGTACATCCGCCGGGCGTCCTCGAAGTGGCCCAGGTTGGTCAGGGCGACCGCACTGGCGCGGTGGGCGTCCAGCGCCTCCTCGCTCTCGGACCCCTCCAGCTCCACCTGCTCCGCGTGCATCGCCCTCGCCTCGGCCAGGGCGGTCACGTTGTCGCCGCGGCTGCTGAGGATGCGGTTGCGCATCAGCTGGACCTGGAACCGCTGGGCCGGGTCGTCGTACCAGGCCCCGATGGCGTGGTCGGCCAGCTCCAGGGCGGCGATCGGGTGCCGGGTCTCGATGAGGTAGAGGATGACGTTGCGGACCAGTCCGCGCACCTGCGGGTCGTGGCTGCGCCAGGCCTCGGAGGCCCGGACGTGCGTGAACAGCAGCTGGTACTCGTCCCAGTTCTGCGGCCGGTCGGGGGCCAGCGGATCGCTCTGGGCCAGCAGCCGGTGGGTGAGGTCCTGGTGCCGCACCCGCTCCTCGGTGCTCAGGGTGCTGCGGACCACGGCCTGGAAGGTGCCGTGCAGCTGGAAGGTGTGCTTGGTGCGGTCGAACTCGGCGAGGCTGTGCCTGCTCACGTACCTCAGCACCCGGGACAGGTACATCTCGTTGCCGAGGAGCCGGGACAGCGCGGGGTCGGTGCTCAGGCCCCGGGCCCGGTGGAACAGTGTGCGCGGCAGGGGGCGCGGGGCGAAGAAGGAGCACAGCTGGATGAACTCCCGCACCATCCGTTTGAGCTCGCGTTCGGGTTCGTTGCTGCGCCGCAGGTCGTCCAGTTGTACGTTCCAGGCGGCGGCGAGCGGGACGGGGTAGGTACCCTCCGGCTCCACGTGGTCGAGCAGGTCGGCGAACTTCTCCTGGAGGAGTTGGAGGAAGTCCTCCGCGCTCATCAGCGAGTCGCGCAGGTAGGCGCCCATCTGGGCCAGGCCCAGAGGGAGGTACTCCAGCTTCTCGGCGATGTCCAGGGCGGTGGTGTCGTCCTCCAGGCCCTGGGCGCAGACCTTGCGCAGTAGCGCCACGCTCTCCTCGGGGGTGAGCTTGGGGACGACGATCCCGTTGCTGCGTCCGCTGGAGAGCCACGTCTGCTCGCGGGAGGTGACCAGCACGCTGCCGGGGCCGTTCAGGGGGATGTTGCGCACCCCAAGCCGACTCAGGTCGGTGAAGTCGTCGAAGATCAGCAGCCAGCGACCGATCTCCGGGTCGTCCTCCAGAGCGTCCCGGACCCGTTGGGAGGTGACGCTGGGGCCGCCCGCCTCGTCCTGGATGCCCAGGTACCGGCCGAGCGCGGCGTAGGACTGCTGTACGTCCGTGTCGTTGTGGGAGGGGAACCACCAGATGAGGTCGTAGTCGTCCCGGTGCAGGTGGGCGTACTCGGTGGCGATCTGCGTCTTGCCGATGCCGCCGCCGCCGCACAGGAGGAAGGTGCCGGGCCCCTCGGCCTCCTCCAGGGACTCGTGGATGCGCCCGAGGACCAGCGCCCGCCCGGTGAAGTGCAGGTTGGTGGGCGGGACTCCGCCGAACCTGGCCATCTGCCGTGTGCGCTGGTGCCGTGGCTGACCGCCGGTGCCCCGTCCGATCTGGATGGGCTCGGAACCGTACGGCTCCCTGGCGGTGGAGGGCGTGGACGTCTCGGACACGGCGGCGCTGGGTTCCTCTCGTGGAAGGGGCGGGGGTCGGCGGTGGCGCTTGCGGAGCTTGCGGGGCGGCGGTTCCGTGACGGGGGCCGGGTCGACCGGCCGACCCGTCGGCCCCGGTCCCGGCACCGGATCGGGGACGCGCGCGGCCACGGGGGCCGACGGCGCGTCGCCGAGGGCGAGGCGGAGCTGGTCCGCGAACCTGCGGTACTCGCCGGGCATCTCGGACAGGGCGGGCAGCATCGCGCGCGCGAGTTCCTCCTCGCCCTCCAGGGACTCCGGCGTCACCTGGGAGACCCCGCTCTCGATGCGGGACAGCCACTGGTAGACCCGGGCGTGGTCCTTGAACTCGATGCCCAGGGCGTAGAAGACCGCCCGCATCGCGCTCAGCTCGCCGTCGCGGCTGAGGAGCTCGCTCCGGGCCCCCGAACGGAACCGCAGGGCCGCGCTCGCCGGGTCGTTGAGCGCTCCGGGCACGTGGGTCGGGTCCATCAGGTCGCTGCCGAACACCTCGGCGATCTCGGTGATGGCGGCGCGCTCGTCGCGCGGGGCCTGGGGGATGCTCCGCTGGATGACCTCGGCGACGGGCAGGTTCACGGGCGCCTGGGCGAGCCGGACGGCGAGTTCCCGGGCCCCGGCCGAGGAGTGGGTGAGGAACTGGGTCACCGGTTCGGCGTCGGGTCCGCGCACCGGTCGGCGTGGGGCTCCGATGGCCCACACGTCGGCCTCCCAGCCGCCCGCCGGATCACGCAGGGCCCTGGCCCAGGCGGTGATCGCTTCGGGCGAGCACTCCAGGACCGGCGCGGCGCGGACCACTCCTGGGGGCGGTCCGGGGTCGGCGGGGTCCGGGGGCGTGGCGGGCTCCCACGCGTCGGGCGCGTTGGGCGCGTGCCCCGTCCACGACATCGGCTGGGTGGTGATCGGTCCCCGGGCCCAGGACCCGCGGTCGAGCAGGTGCAGGAGCGCGATGGACACCCGTTCGCCCAGCGCGGCCAGCCAGGTGCCCACACGGGGCTGGCGCCAGGCGCGGTCGTGGGCGTCGGTGACGACCAGCGCGCTGGTGACCTCGGGGGGTAGTGGGCAGAGCAGGGGCCAGGGCGCCGCCCGCTCGGCCTGCGGGGGCAGGTAGCGGCCGGGGGCGAAGGGCACCACGGGCAGGTGCGCGGTACGTGCGGCGCGGGAGAGCGCGGTGACGGTCCGGTGGTGGAGGTCCATCAGGGGGGAGACGTCCATCAGGATGGCGGAGGGACCACCGGTCTCGGCGAATTCGAGCAGCGCGTGGTGGTACTTCTGCGTCAGATCATCCTGAGGCATTCGTCTTTTCCGCCCTGTGGCGTCAAGAAGCAGGCTCCGGCGAGAGGCATTCTTCGGCCGAAGGATGCCGGACCATTCCACGCTAGCATATGCGTGCGGAACGGAGTTCGAGATGCGTCCCGAGCTGTGGTCGTTTCCTCCGATTTCGGTGTTATGTCAGGTCTTTCCTGTCGTGGGTCCCCTGCGTGAGTTATTGCTCCGTGTGAAACTTGTTCACGTTGCCGAAGATCCCGATCACCTCTCATGGGTGCGGCCTGGTGAGCACGCTCTGGAGCAGCTCGTCGCCGAAGTCGTCCTGGACGAGGGCCACGCTCCGGCCCTCCGGGTGGGACCACGACCGCTTGCGCAGGTGGTCCGCGAGCGCGGCCACCCGCACCCGTGCGTCGGGCGCCTGTTCGAGGATCTCCTTCACCAGGGCGGCCACCTCGGCCCTGGGGCCGCGCAGGATGGTCGGGATGCCCTGGAGGATGACCGCCTCGTACACGTGTCCGGCGTCCGGGTCGTCGGAGTCCACGACGCAGACCGTGTAGTCGTCGTTGGTGAGCACGTTGGCCAGCTCCGACACCTCCTGTTCCCAGGTGCGGAGGAGGTTGTGCGGTCCGATGGTCCCCTGGCGCGCCTGCCGCTGCGAACGGTCCTGCCACTGGCCCGGCATCCAGGTCATGAAGTCGGGGTCCAGGACGCGGTCGCGGATGTGGTAGACGATCTCGTGCAGCGCGCCCAGGTGCGGACGGATCGCGGCGGAGTCGTGCGGCAGCGTGGCCTGGCCCAGGTCCAGGTGGAGGAGGTTCTTGGGGAGCAGGACCCGCAGCCGCAGCGGGCGGCCGTTGGCCGGCACCAGGCGGTTCATGGAGACGTCCCTGATGAGCGCCCCGATCTGGTCGCAGATCTGTTCCTCGCGCACCAGCCGGGTGTCCTGCGGGCGCAGATCGTAACCGCTCCCCACGTGGTAGGCGACGCTGTGGGACAGCTGGTAGCCGTCGCTCACCTGTTCGAGCTCGAACAGCACCATCGTCTCGGGCTGGGGCGCGCGCTTCGGCGCGTCCGCCCCGGGCGCGCCGTTCCGGTCCGCCAGCCGCTCACCGGTCCGGCCGGTCCGCTGGTCGCGCTGCTCCTTGAGGGCCTCCTCCCAGGTGCTTCCGAGACCGAGACCGTCGGCCTCCTCGCCGATCCACCGCCAGACCACGGGCGGGACGATCCGGCGCGAGCCCCGTAGTTCCCAGAACACGTGGTGGACCCAGGCCAGGTGCAGCGGGGGCTCGCCGCGCGGCGACACGTGGTCCAGCAGCGGGACGAACACGTCCCACGCGTTGGTGAGCGCGCCGTGCCGCTGCCGGGCCCGGCGGAGTTCGAGGGGGCTCAACAGGTGTTCGGGGGGCGCCTGGTCGACGGAGACCGACTCCAGGGTGTCGTGCAGGCTCTCGTAGGTCTGGCGGCCGCACAGGGCCTCGACCGCCAGCCGCTCCAGGGTGACGGGCTCCCCCACCCCGTCGCGCGCCCCGACCATCTCCTCCACCGGGAGGAAGAAGCTGATGCCGGAGTCCCGGCGGCCGTCGTCGAGGGTGTGCTGCACGATGCCCACGACCTCGCCCGATGCGCCGCGCACGGCGCATCCGCTGAACCCGGGGGAGATCTGTGCCGCGTGCGGATGCGGCGTGAGCACCTGGTGGGAGTGGTCGGTGGGCCCGCTCATACCCTCGTAGGACAGCTGGGCCGAGAGCGAGCGCAGGTCCATCGGGTAGCCGACGGTGGTGAGCGGCTGCCCCCGTTCCAGGTCACGGACCCGGCCCAGGGTGGGGAACCCGGTGTCCGGCTGGCCGCGCCCTTTGGGGAACTGGAGCAGTGCGAGGTCGCGGCTGCCCGGCCCGGAGGACCAGAGCTCGGGGCTCACGAAGGCCGTCCAGGGGCGCCCGTCGAAGGAGAGCAGGACGACCGGCTCCTCCGTCCCGGGGTGGTCCGGGGAGGCGGGGTCCGTGCCGAGGACGTCCGAGACGACGTGCGCGCAGGTGACCAGGAGGCCGGGCGACACCAGGACGGCTCCCCCGACCACGGCTCCGTGCCGACCGAGCACCCGTAACTGCCAGAAGGGCTCGTTGGGACGCGGGTCGGGTGGGGGCTGGCGGGGGGTGTCCACAGTCGCGGACCTCTCTAGGTACCGGATCGTCGCGCTACCCCACAACACTTCCCCTGACGGGGCGGGGCAAATCAGGAGGGGGAGGGCGTGACCAGGAGGGGGTGGGGTTCGGTGCGACCTGTGGGAATTTCATCGCTCGATGTTTCTGGAGTTTCTTTTGTGGCTCATGTGAAAGCAGATGCACCGTGAGTTGCGTGTTCCTTTCATCCCACAGACAAACGACGGGTCGATAAGGTGAGGATAGGCCTTTTTCCGGGCGAGCGTGGGGAACACGGCCTAAGCTGGCCGGGTGATCCCTTCCCGTGATCCCGCGGCCGACGCGGTCTTTCGCCGCGTCCGCGCCGACAACGCCCTGGAGGTCACCGTCGAGCGGCTGATGTGCGCCATCAGGCTCGGTGTCGTCCCGCCGGGCGGCCGCTTCCCGGCCGAGCGCGACCTCTCCTCCCGGCTCGGCGTCAGCCGCGTCACCCTGCGCGAGGCGATCCGCGTCCTGCGCGAGCGCGGCCACGTGCGGTCCCGGCGCGGGCGCGGCGGCGGCACCTTCGTCGCCCACCTCCCCCCGAGACCCACGCCCGACGAGGCGCGGCGCGGGCTGGGCGCGCACGGCACCGCCCTGGAGGACCTGCTCGCTTTCCGCCGCACGCTGGAGACGGGTGCCGTGGTCCGGCTGGCCGAGACCGGGCTCAGTGTGGACCAGCACGACCTCCTGGACCGGCGGGTGGGGGTGGCCGCCGGCGCCGGGCCCGCCGACTACCGGCGCTGCGACACCGTCTTCCACATCACCCTGGCCCAGCTGACCGGCTCGGAGTGGACGGCCGCCGCCCTCACGGACGCGCGGATGCGCATCAACCAGCTCATGGACGCGGCACCGCCGTCCGAGGGCGGACTGGCGGCCAGTGACGGCGAGCACCGGCGGATCGTCGGTGCGGTGCGGGCGCGCGACCCCGAGGCGGCGCGGCTGGCCCTGGGCGGGCACCTGGCCCGGGTGGAACGGCGGCTACGGGAGCTGTTCACCTGAGCGCGCGGGGCCCGCGCGGGGCGCCGGTGTGACCGGGTGCGATCACTGTCTCACCATGCGGGACGATCGCGCGCCGCGAGGAGGCTCCGTATGTCCGATCAGACAAACAGCCCTCGGCGTCGATGGCCGAGTGGACAATTCTGCCTGGTCAAGAACTCGACCAGGTCTCGACCGGGTGTTGTTTCGCACACAGGGCATTGTGGTCCGGGCTACCAACCGTAATGATCGCCCTGTTCTTCGCAATCAGCGCTAAGCGGCCGAACGTCGCCGTTCTTCAGGGAAAGGAGGAGACGGTTGAATCCCGACTCCTTGGTCGGACCGATCGTGACCTTCGTGATCTATCTCGGCCTCATGGTCGCGATGGCTGTGTACTTCTACAGCCGCACGCAGTCGCAGTCCGACTTCGTCCTGGGCGGCCGCAAACTCGGCAGTCTGGTCACCGCCCTCAGCGCCAACGCCAGTGACTTCAGCGGCTGGCTCCTGATGGGCCTGCCCGGTGCCATCTACATGTCCGGTCTCGGGGAGGCCTGGATCGCCGTCGGACTCGCCTCCGGCTTCCTCGGCAGCTGGATTCTCATCGCACCGCGCCTGCGGGTGTACACCGAACGCGTCACCGACTCCCGGCACGGGGGCGAGTCGGACTCGCTCACCCTCTCCTCCTTCCTGGAGAACCGGTTCAACGACCGCACGCGCCTCCTGCGCGCGGTCTCGGCGATCGTCATCATCGTCTTCTACTTCTTCTACGTCGCCTCCGGCATGACCGCGATGATGTCGCTGTTCGACCAGGTCTTCGGGCTCAATCCGGAGCTGGCCGTGCTCATCGGCCTCGGCATCGTGGTCGCCTACACGGTCATCGGCGGCTACCTCGCGGTCTCCGTGACGGACGTGGTGCAGGCGATGATGATGTGGCTGGCCCTGCTCATCGTTCCCGTCGTCGCCATCAGCGTCGTGGGCGGCCTCGGCGGGGTCGTCGACGGCGTCAACGCCAAGGGCGAGAACCTGATGTCGGCCTTCGGCGGCTCGTCCCTGGCCGACGGCGCCTGGGTCTCCGCGGAGACGCTCGGCTGGGTCGTCATCGCCTCCGGTCTGGCCTGGGGCTTCGGCTACTTCGGCCAGCCGCACATCCTCTCCCGCTACATGGGCATCCGCTCCCTCCGGGACATTCCGAAGGCCGCGACCATCAGCGTTTCCTGGGCGGTCACCGCCATGGCGCTCGCGCTGATCGTCGGATTCGTCGGCATCGCCTACTTCGACACGCCGCTGGACGACCCCGAACAGGTCTTCCCCCGCCTCATCGACGCCCTGATGAACCCGTGGGTCGCGGGCTTCCTGCTGGCCGCGATCCTGGCGGCGGTCATGAGCACCGCCGACTCCCAGCTGTTGGTGGCCTCCTCCGCCATCACCGAGGACGTCTACCGCGCCTACTTCAACAAGGACGCCAGCCCCAAGCTGCTCATGTGGCTCAGCCGCCTGGCCGTCGTGGTGGTGGCCGTGGTCGCGGCGCTGGTCGCCCTCTATGGAGACCAGTCCGTCATGGGCCTGGTCGGCTACGCCTGGGCGGGCTTCGGGGCGGGCTTCGGTCCGGTGCTGCTCTTCGCCCTGTTCTGGCGCCGGATGACCTGGGCGGGCGCTCTGGCGGGCATGGTCGCCGGTGCCACGGTCGCCATCGTCTGGGAGTCCCTGGGCGAGTGGTTCTCCGGCACCGCGGTGTACGCCGTCATGGCCGCCCCCTCGGACGCGGTGCTCATGAACGCGTTCGGCGACTTCGTGGTGGGTTTCGTCGGCATCTACGCGATGGTCCCCGCCGTCCTCCTGAGCGTGCTGTGCATCCTGGCCTTCAACGGTCTGGGCAGGGTCAGCAAGCACATGGAGGAGGACTTCGACCGCATGCGTGACGAGGTCAGGGCCGGCGGCCGGGACGAGGAGCCGCAGACCGTCTCCTGACACCCCTCCCACGGGACCCGCGGCGTTCCCCGGAACGGGCCGCGGGTCCCGTAACGAAAGGCTTCCGTGCCCGTGTCACGTTCGGCACGGGCACGCTCGCGCTCTGGCGCGGCACCGCCCAGAACGGTAGAACGGTCACATGTCGTCACTGACGGAACACCCGGCCGCCTGGACCCGCACCGACGTCCCCCGGGGGTTGGGGGTGGGAGCCGTGCTGCCCGACCCCGACGGTCACCGGCTGGAGGCCGGGGAGACCGTGGTGGAGGGGGAGGAGCGCTTTTTCGTGCGCTTCACCGTTCGCACGGACCTGGCGTGGACGACGCGCGAGGTCCGTGCCGAGGTGCTCTCCGCCTCCGGCCCCCGGGCGGTCACGCTCCGGGCCAGGGACGGCCGCTGGAGCGACGGGGACGGCCGACCCCTCCCCGAGCTCGTGGGCTGCCTGGACGCCGACGTCGCCGCCACCCCGCTCACGAACACGCTGCCCATCCGACGCCTGGGCCTGCGGCCGGGGGAGCACCGCGACATCACGGTCGCGTGGATCGACGTCCCCTCCCTGAGGGTCCGCCGTGTCCGTCAGCGCTACACCCGCCACCCGGCGGAGGACGGGCTGGAGCGGTACACCTACCGCGACCCCCTCCACGGCGAGTACCGGCTGTCCGTGGACGGCGACGGGGTCGTGGTCGACTACGAGCGGTTCGCCGAGCGCCTGCGCGCGTAGGCCTGACCACGTGGTGAAGCGCTCCGTGCCACGGGTGATAATCGGTGGACCACGCACCAGAGGCAGGGAGCTCCCGTGACCGAGACCGAGCTGGACGAACAGCGCCGTGAGATCATCCGCGACCTGGGGGTCCCCGAGCACCTCGACGTCGACGCAGAGATCGAGCGCCGCGTGGCCTTCCTCGCGGAGCGGCTCACCACGAACGGTTCCCGGGCCCTGGTCCTCGGGATCAGCGGGGGCGTGGACTCGCTCACCGCCGGGCGCCTGTGCCGCCTGGCCGTCGACCGGGCCCGCGAGAGCGGGCACGAGGCCGAGTACGTGGCCGTCCGCCTGCCCTACGGGACCCAGGCCGACGAGGAGGACGCGACCCGGGCCGTGGAGTTCGGAGCGCCGGACCGCTGCCTGACCGTGGACGTGCGTCCGGCCACGGACGCCATGGCGGCCTCCCTCACCCGGGCCGGGGTGACCCACGAACACGCCTTCGCCGAGGACTTCGTCGTCGGCAACGTCAAGGCGCGGCAGCGGATGATCGCCCAGTACGCGATCGCGGGGGCCGCGCGCGGCCTGGTGGTCGGCACCGACCACGCCGCCGAGGCGGTCACCGGCTTCTTCACCAAGTACGGTGACGGCGGGGTCGACCTGGTCCCCCTCGCCGGTCTGACCAAGCGCCGGGTACGCGCCGTGGCCGCCAGGCTGGGTGCCCCGAAGGACCTGGTCGAGAAGGTGCCCACCGCGGACCTGGAGACGCTCACCCCGCAAAAGCCCGACGAGGAGGCGCTCGGGCTGACCTACGATCAGATCGACGACTTCCTCGAGGGCCTGCCGGTCGCGGACGATGTGGTCCGCGCGCTCGTGGAACGCTACGGTGTGACCGCCCACAAGCGGGCTGTGCCCACCGCTCCCTGACCCCTCGCGGCCCACCGCTCCCACCGGATTCGGGCCGGTCATCCCCTCCGGTGACGCGAACACCCCCGCGCCCCAAGGGAACCAGAGGACACGGTAGTGCTGGCACCACCCCAGAGGGGTGGGCTGGCCGCCGGGGGAGAGGGTGCCCAGCGCCCTCGCGGCCCCCCGCGCCCCGAACCTAGGGTCGATACCAGCGATGCGCCACCACGTGCCCGACCGCGCGCTCGGCTGCGGGCACCCGTGGTGAGGGCGCGCGTCGGCCCGAGCCGGTCCCGTCGGGGCCGCGCGGACCGGATGGCGCGCGCGGGCACGGAAGGCGTGCACGGCCCCCGGACTCCGGGAAAGACCAAGGAGCGACAATCCATGACCCTGATCGCCGATCCCGCGAACGCGGGCGGGGACCGGACCCCGGCCCCCTCCGCGGCTCCGGCGGCGGGCATGCCCCGTCCCAGAGGACGTGACCGCTTCCTCGACGCCCTGCGCCTGTTCGTGATGGTCCTGGTGGTCGTCCAGCACTGGTGGCTGCCGGTGCTGACCGTGCAGTCCGAGGGGGACCTCGCGGCGACCAGCGTCCTGAGCACGCCGGGAGGGTTCGCGCTCACCTGGGTCTCCCAGGTCATGCCGCTGATCTTCTTCGTGGGCGGCGCGGCCAACCTGATCAGCTGGCGTTCGGCCCGGGGACGGGGGGAGTCGGCCCCGGTCTGGTGGGCCAAGCGGCTGCGGCGACTGGCCTGGCCGGTGGTGCCCCTCGCGGTGGTGTGGATTCTCGCCTCGCACCTGGCGGTGCTGGGCGGAGCCCCCCAACAGCCGGTCCTGGTCGGCGCGGGCGCCGCGGGCATGGTGCTGTGGTTCCTGGCCGTGTACGTGCTGGTGGTCGTGGCGACCCCCGTCCTGGTCGCCGCCCAGGAGCGGTTCGGCTGGTGGGTCCCGGCGGCCCTGCTCCTCGGTGCCGTGGTCGTGGACCTGAGCCGGTTCGGTTTCGGGGTCGAGGCCTTCGGCTTCCTGAACGTGGCCTTCGTCTGGCTGGCCGTGCACCAGCTCGGGTTCCGATACGCGACGGCATCGATCCGCCGCCCTCACGCGGTGTGGATGACCGGGGTCGGCGCCGTCACCGCCGTGGTCCTGGTGTACGTGGGCCCCTACTCGCTGAACATGACGGGTGTGTTCGCCGCCGAGACCTCGAACGTGGCCCCGCCGACCCTGGTGCTGGCCGCGCTGGGCGCCGTGCAGGTCGGTGTGGCGATGCTCCTGCGGAACCGGATCTCCGCGTGGTCGGACCGGACCGGCCCGGCGCGGATGCTGGACCGCGTGTCGCCCCAGTTGATGACGGTGTACCTGTGGCACATGCTGCCGATCTCGGTGGTCGCGGGGGCGGTCGTGTACGGGCTGGGGATCGACACCCCCGAACCGATGACCGGCCTGTGGCTGCTGTGGGGCGTGCTCGGGGTGGCGGTCCTGCTGCCGCTCCTGCTGCCGTTGGCCCACTGGGCGGTGCGTTTCGAGGAGCCACCCAAGGTCCTGCGGGGCGACCCGGGCCTGGTCCGCGTCCTGGTCGCGGCGGCGCTGATCGGCGGCGGGCTGCTGGCCCTGACCGTGGCCGGTCTGGGCTTCGGCCTCGCCCCGGTGCTGGGCCTGGTCGCCGTCGTGTCGGGTCTGCTGCTGACCGCCGCCCCGCGTTCGCGCCCGGTCGCCGGGTCAACGGGGGCACAGCTTTTGCCCAGTTTCCTGGTCCGACCCGGTGGCCGGGACGGTTACCTCGGGTAGACCGGTGGGATGAACCCCAGGCACATCGCGTTCGAGCGGCGCGGCAGCGGTCGCCCGGTCCTCCTGCTGCACGGCCTCGGCGACCGCAGACAGAGTTGGAAGTCGGTGTCGCCCAGGCTGACCGACCGCTTCGAGGTGGTCAGCCTGGACCTCCCGGGGTTCGGCGACTCCCCGGCGCCGGAACTGCGCCAACCCTACGACGTGCACAGCCTGGTGCGGGTGGTGCGGGAGTTCTGCGAGCTCCACGGCCTGGAGCGCCCGCACCTGGCCGGCAACTCCCTGGGCGGTTCCATCGCCCTGGAACTGGGGGTCCAGGGGGTGGCCGGGTCGGTGACGGTGTTCTCCCCGGCCGGGTTCTCCGACCGGTTCGCCCGCTGGGGCATGCGCACCGTGGGCGCGGTGGCCAACCTCGCCACGCACCTCCCCATGCCGCTGAAGGAGCGGCTCGCCGACACCGCTCCCGCGCGGGCCGCCGCCCGGATCGCCCTGCGCGGCGACCCCTCCTCGCCGGAGGCCAAGGCGACCCGGTTCGGTATCCAGGGGCTCACCCCCGGTGCGCCCTACGTGCGCATGGTGCCGAGGATCGCCGACTATGACTTCACCCCGCGTCCGATCCACTGCCCGGTGACCATCGCGTGGGGGGACCGCGACCGGACCCTGCTGCCGTCGAGCGCGGACAACGCCCACCGGCGGGTGCCCAACGCGCGCATGGTCTCGCTGCTGGGGGTCGGGCACATCCCGATGGCCGACGACCCCCTCAGCGTGGCCGACCAGATCCGGTGGACGTGCACCGCCGCCGACCGCTCCCCGGGCGGAGCCTTTCCCGGGACGCGCGGCGCGGGATAGCGTTACGCCCGCAACGACCCCCTGAGGAGGCACTGGTTTGACCACTTCGACACGCCCGTCCCCGGGTTCCCCCGCGTGGTTGGGGGCCGAGGAGCACCGTCTGGTCGACTTCGCCGTCGGCGCGGCCGTCCCGGACGGGTTCGGCTGGCTGGACGCCCGGGGCGCCACCGAGCCCGACCGTCCCACGGAGACCTGGATCACCGCGCGCATGACGCACGTGTTCTCGCTGGCGCACCTGCGGGGCGACGCCCGCGCGGCGGAGCTCGCCGACCACGGGCTGGCCGCGCTCGACGGCCCTCTGCGCGACGCCGACCTGGGGGGCTGGTTCGACGCGGTACCGGAGGAAACGGCCACCGCCAGCGACCGGGAGCGCTCCCAGAAGCGTCCGGACAAGTCCGCCTACCCGCACTCCTTCGTGGTCCTGGCGGCCTCGTCGGCGACCCTCGCCCGGCGCCCCGGTGCCCGGGACCTGTTGCACGAGGCCCTGAGGGTGTTCGACACGCACTTCTGGGAGCCGGAGGCGGACTGCGTCCGGGAGAGCTGGGACGCGGGCTGGACCGTCACCGAGCCCTACCGGGGCGCCAACAGCGCCATGCACTGGGTGGAGGCGCTCCTGGCCGCCGCCGACGCCACCGGCGACACCGGGTGGACCCGTCGCGCCCTGGCCGTGGCCGAACGCCTCGTCCGCGGCGTGGCCGCGGAGCACGACTGGCGCCTGCCCGAGCACTTCACCCCGGACTGGCGGCCGCTGCCCGACTACAACCGGGACCACCCCGACCACCCCTTCCGCCCCTACGGCAGCACCACGGGCCACCTCCTGGAGTGGGCCCGCCTCCTCCTCCACCTCGAACTCGCCCTGGAGCGCGCGGGGGAGGACGCCCCGGCCTGGCTGCGCGCCGACGCCGAACACCTCTTCTCCAACGCCGTCCGGCGGGGCTGGAACGTGGACGGAGCGGAGGGTTTCGCCTACACCCTGGACTGGGAGGACCGTCCGGTGGTGCGCCAGCGCATGCACTGGGTGACCGCCGAGGCCACCATGGCCGCGTGGGCCCTGGCCCTGCGCACCGGGGAGGACTCCTACACCGAGTGGTACGAGCGCTGGTGGGACTACGCCGACCGCTGCCACGTGGACCGCGAACACGGCAGCTGGCGGCACGAACTCGACCCCGGCAACCGCCCCTCGGGTTCGGTCTGGGCGGGCAAACCGGACGTCTACCACGCCTACCAGGCCACCCTGATGCCGCAGGTCGGGTTCTCGACCTCCGTGGCGGCGGCCCTGACCGGTGACGGAGGACGGCGATGAGCGAGGAGGCACGGCGCACCGGCCCCGAGGACGTGTCGCCGGACCGGGGCGGCACCCGAACGCCCCGGCTGGTGGTGGTCGGGGAGAACGTCATGGACCTGCTGCCCACCCGGCACGGCCCCGACGTGCTGAGGGCCGCGCCGGGCGGTGGCCCGGCCAACACGGCGCTGGCCGCCGCCCGTCTGGGAACACCCACGCGTCTGCTGGCCCGGATCGGCGCCGACGGCTTCGGCGAGCTCGTCCGCGCTCGCCTCCTGGCCGGGGGCCTGGACCCCGCCGGTCTGGTCCGGGCCGAGGAGCCGACCGCCCTCGCGCTGGCCACGCTCGGCGCGGACGGATCGGCACGGTACGACTTCCGGATGGACGACGCGGCCGACTGGCGGTGGGCGCCCGGCGAGCTCCCCGACACCCTGGAACCCGGTATCCGGGCCCTGCACGCCGCGTCGATCGCCCTGTTCCGGGAGCCGGGGGCCACGCGGATCGAGGAGCTGCTGCGCCGTGAGCACGGCCGCGGCCGGGTGACGGTCTCCCTGGACCCCAACATCCGTCCGGACGCGGTCGGGGACCCGGAGCGGGCCCGGGCCCGCGCGCTGCGGCACGCCGCCCACGCCCACGTGGTCAAGGCCAGCGACGAGGACCTGGCCTACCTGTATCCGGGCCTCGCCCCGGAACGGGCGGCGCACGCCCTGGCAGCGCTCGGTGCGGCCCTGGTCGTGGTCACCCTCGGCGGGGACGGCGCGTTCGCCCTCTCGCACGGTGTGGAGGCGGCCGTTCCGGCGCCGAGCGTGGAGGTCGCGGACACCGTCGGCGCGGGCGACTCCTTCATGGGGGCCCTGCTGCACCGTCTCGACCTGGACGGGAGGTTGGGCGAACGGCCCGGGAGCCGTCTGGCGGGGCTGACCGAGGACGACCTGGTGGGGCTGCTGACGCACGCCGTCACCGCGGCCGCCCACACGGTCACCCGGGAGGGCGCCGACCCGCCGACCGCCGAGGAGCTCCGGGCGCTCCTGGGCGGGTAGCCGGTCGTGCCGGGGAGGGGCCCGCCCTCCCCACCGCGACCGTTCGGCGACCGGTTGCGGATCGGACGCCCCGGGCCCGGTTCGCCCGGGCCCTCGACGCGGTGTCAGAGCGGCGGGTGTCCGACCGGGGAGACGGTTCCCAGGCCCTCGCGGGTCTGGGCCACCACGTGGTCCACCACGTCGGTCATCCGCTCCCGCCGCGCGTAGGCGACGCGCTGGCGGTGCGCGCCCGAGCCCAGGGTCAGGACGCGGTCGAGCAGTGAGGACACCAGGTCGGTGTCCCCGGAGACGGCCAGTCCGGGCAGGGCGGCCCGGCGGACCCGTTCCATGGCGGCGCTCGCCGTGAGGGCCTCGCCGGTCAGCGGGTCGGGGACCACCCCCTCCAGCCCCTCCTTCGCCGCCCGCCACACGGCGGCCCGCAGGGTGTGGGTGCTGACGGCGGGCGCGGGGACGCCGCTGCGCACGTCCACCAGCACCCGCGCCGCCAACCCCCGGGTGAGAGCGGCGAACAGCAGGGCCTCCTCGGCGGTGGCGGCCACGTCGCCCACCCGGATCTCCAGGGTGGGCAGGTGGTCGGAGAGGCGGATGTCCCAGTAGACCATGTGGCGGTCCAGGATCGCCCCGGTCGAGGTCAGCCCCTGGACGGCGCTCTCGTGCTCCTTGACCGTGCGCATCAGGGGCGGCGGACCGGCCGAGGGGAGCCGGTTCCAGGTGACCGTGCGCCAGCTGGCGTGGCCGGTGTCGCGTCCGGACTGGAAGGGCGAGTTGGCGGCCAGCGCGACCAGGAAGGGCAGCCAGCGGCGCAGGTGGTCGCTGACGGCCACGGCGGTGGCCGGGTCGGGGACGCCGACGTGCACGTGGCAGCCGCAGACCACGTGGGAGTCGCGCAGCGCTCCGAAGTGCGAGGCGATGGCCGAGTAGCGGTGGCCCTCGCTGACGTCCGCCGACGAGGGGTCTCCCAGGACGGGTGTACCGGTGGCGGCCACGGCCAGGCCCGCGTCGTCGGCGGCCCGGTGGAGTTCCTCCCTGGCGGTCACCAGGAACGCGTACGCCTCCTCCGAGGTGGTGCACACGGGGCTGTTGGCCTCCACCTGGGTGCGGGTGAACTCACCGCACAGGTGCGGGCCGAAGGTCCGGACACGGGACAGGACGTCGGGGGCCCGGGAGAGGATGCGGCGGGTGCGCGGGTCGACGACGAAGAACTCCTCCTCCACACCGAACGTCAGGGGTCGGTTCGCGCCGCCGACGGGTATGCGTCGGTCGTCCGCTGTCAGGGAGCGGTTCTCCATACGGGTCCTCCGGCTGTCCGATCCAGTGCGTCCCGCACTGGATATCCCGGGCCGGGACGGCCGCGACAGTGTCCCGCAGTGGACAAAAAGGTATCTAAAGAGCCGTTTGTGTCGATGGTCTGGATCGCGGGAGGGCGCCGACCGTGCGTTGCGTCCTGACTACCTGGACGGACACGGTGGGGGTTCCGATATCACGCTGGAAGGGTGACTGGAGTCACTCTTTCGGAGCGGAGGTCCTCAAAGGGCCACCGTCTCCTCATGCGACCCCCCTCTCCCGGAAGGCACCTGAGAACCACCAGCACCCCCGTGCCCGACCGCCACGCGCGGCTCGGGGCGGGTATCAGTGAAACGACCAGTGTGTACCTCCACACCTGCCGGATCGGGGCGGCGCTGTGCGAATGTGATCAGCGTGACGGAACGGGACAGGGAGCCCCAGAGCGTACGCCTCCGGGGACGGGACACGGAGCGCGGGGCCCTGGCCGATGCCCTGGGCGACGCGAGGTCGGGCCGGGGCGCGGCCCTCCTCCTCACGGGCGGGCCGGGCCGGGGACGGAGCCTCCTGCTCGACCACGCGCACGACACCGCAGGGGACTTCACCGTCCTCCGCGTGGCCGGAGTCCGCACCGAGACCGACCTCCCCTGCTCGGGTCTCCAACGCCTCCTGCGCCCCGTCCTGTCCGGGCTCGACCGCCTCCCGGCCTCCCAGCGCGACCTCCTGCGCGAGGCCCTCACCCGAGGCGTCCTCACCGCCGCCGACCGCTACCCGCTCTACACCGCCGTGCTCGAACTCCTCTCCGAGGCGAGCGCGGAGCGCCCCCTCCTCCTGTGCGTGGACGACGCCGAACTCCTCGACCCCGCCTCCCTCGACGCCCTGGCGTTCGCCGCCCGCCGACTCACGGGGACCCGGATCGCCGCGGCGTTCACCGCCCGGGACGGGCACACCGCGCCCACCGAGCCCGGCCCGGTCCCCGGGGTGACCGAGCTCGTCCTCGCCCCGCTGGAGGACCGCGCGGTCCACGACCTGCTCACCGACCGCGCCCCCGCCCAGCTGTCGCCCCGGGTCCGGGAGGAACTGGTCCGCGCGGCGCACGGCAACCCCGCCGCCGCCCTCGGCTTCCTTTCGACCCTGAGCCCGGAGCAGGTCCGGGACCGGGAACCCCTGCCGGAACCCCTTCCGTTGGCGGCACGGCTGCGTTCTGCTCTGCTCGCCCCGTACGAGGAACTCCCAGAGGGAGCCCGAAGGCTGCTGTTGCTCGGCGCGTTGGCCGACGCACCCCCGGTCCACCAGCTCCTGGACGCCGACCGCGACCCCGAACCGCACGCGCCCTCCCGGACCGGACCGGCCCCCTCGGTGTCCACTCTCGAACCGGCCGAGGAACGCGACCTGGTGCGGGTGGACGGCGACACCCTGGTCTTCCTCGACCCGCTTCTCCGAGAGGCCGTGGTCCAGGGCGCCCCGGCGGGCCGTCTGCGCGGGGCCCACCGCGCCCTGGCCGGGGTAACCGACCGCGAGCACGCCCCCGTCGAGTTCGCCCGGCACGCCGCCTGTGGTGCCGAGGCGCCCGACGCGGAGCTCGCCGACCGGATCTCGGCCGCGGCCCGGCGGGCCAAACACCTGTCCGGCCCCCTCGCCGCCTCCCGCACCCACGAGCGCGCCGCCGCGCTCAGCCCCGACCCCGACGAACGCGCCTGCCGTCTGGCCACCGCCTCCCACGAGTCCCACCTCGCGGGCGAACCCGAGCGCGCCGCGCGGTTGCTGGCGCGGGCCCGACCTCTCGTGGTGTCCGACCGCCGCCGGGCCGTGGTCGACCTCATCGAGGCCGAGTTCCAGACGTGCGACTCCAACGCCATCGACTCCGCCGAACGGTTGTACGCCGCCGGACGCGACCTGATCCCGCACGACCGCTGGCTCGCCCTGCGCGCCCTGGTCCGCTCCGCCGACAGCGCCTCCTACGCGGGGGACCCGGTCCGCCACGCCCGGGCCGCGGAGCTCGCCGTCCCCCTGGTCCGCCCGGACGATCCGCCCTCGATGCGGTTGATCGCCGCCTTCCTGGAGGGGTGCACGGTCTCGTTCCGGGGCGACTACGTGAACTCCACGCCGCTGCTGCGTGAGGCGATCCGGCTCTCAGACGGGATGACGGCCCCCTCGGAGCTGGTGTGGGCCGGGATCTGCGGCCTCCGCCTCGGGGACGCCCCCTTCGTCCGCACCGCCACCTCCCGGGCGGCGGAGTCGGCCCGCTCCCGAGGGGAACTCGTGTTCGTCCCCTCCGCGCTGGCCTTCCTCGTCTTCTCCGAGTTCTGGAGCGGGCGCTTCCCGTCCGCCGCCGGGACGGCGCTGGCGGGCCTGCGCGCCTCCCGCGAGTCCGGCCAGTCCATCTGGGAGGCCCAGAACCTGGCCGCCCTGGCGATGGTCGCCGCCATTCAGGGCGACGTCGACACCTGCCGCATCCGGGCGCGGGCGGTGGCCGCCCAGGCGGGAGAGAAGAGCCTCGGCCTGCCCTCCGCCCTGGCCTCCTGGGCCCAGGCCGTCCTCGAACTCTCACGGGGCAACGCCGCCGACGCCTTCTTCCGTCTGCGTTCCCTGGTCCACGCCGGTCCCGGACACGGGCACCCCACCATGCGCCTGGTCACCGCGCCGCACTTCGTGGAGGCGGCGGTCCGCACGGGCAAGACCGGGTGGGCCCGCGCCTCCCAGGCCGGGTACCGGGGCTGGGCCGAGGCCGTGGGGAGCCGGAGCGCCCTGGCCCTGGCCGCGCGGGGGGACGGCCTGCTCACCACCGGAGAGGAGGCGGTCGACCACTTCGAGGCCGCGCTCGACCTGCACCGGGCCTGCGGGGACGACGACGTCGAACACGCGCGCACCCAGCTGCTCTTCGGCGCCTCCCTGCGGAGGTCGCGCCTGCCCGGGCGTGCCCGGGAGCACCTGTACAACGCGCTGGAGACCTTCGAGCGCTTCGGCGCCCGGCTGTGGGTCAGGCAGACCCGCGCGGAGCTGCGCGCCATCGGTACCGCCGAACGCGGCCCGCAGACCCCGGCGACGAGTGACCTGACCGCCCAACAGCAGCAGATCGCCCAGCTGGTGGCGGAGGGAGCGACCAACCGCGAGGTGGCCGCGCACATGTTCATCAGCCCGCGCACCGTGGAACACCACCTGCGCGGCATCTTCCGCAAGCTCAACATCAGGTCCCGGGTGGACCTGGCCCGACTCCTGAACTGACCACACGGGCCGGACACGACGGGCGTCCGGGAGCCCGTCGCGTCGACCGGTTGATACCAACTGGTCGGTATGAGACCCCGGCACGTCGCCGGAGAGAGGCAGCCATGGCAACGACCGCACCGGAACACCTTCTGACAGCCGACGGGGTGACCGTGCGCTTCGGAGGACTCACCGCGCTCGACGACATCGGACTCCGGATCGACCCGGGCTCCGTCGTCGGTCTCATCGGACCCAACGGAGCCGGGAAGACCACCCTGTTCAACGTCCTGTCCGGGGTGCTGCGCCCCACCAGGGGAACCGTCTCGTGGAAGGGGGCGCCGCCGCCCGGCAGACGCACCCACCACCTGGCCAGGGCCGGGATCGCCCGGACCTTCCAGGGCCTCAACCTCTTCCCGATGACGACCGTCATCGAGAACGTGATGGTGGGCGCCGACCGCCTCGCCAGGGGCGGAGCGTTCTCCCTCGTCAGCGGCCTGGGACGACACCACAGTGACGAGAGGGATCTCAGGGACCGGGCCATGGCCGCGCTGGAGCGCTTCGGCGTCGCGGAGCACGCCCACCGCCTGCCGCCCACCCTGCCCTACGGGGTGCAGAAGCAGGTCGCCCTCGCCCGGGCCTGTGTGGGCGAACCCGAGCTCCTCCTCCTGGACGAGCCCGCCAGCGGACTCTCCGGTCGGCAGACCGCCGAACTGGGCGAGCGGATTCGCGGGTTCGGCCAGGACATGGCGGTGGTCCTCGTCGAGCACCACATGGACCTGGTCATGGCCGTCTGCGACCGCGTCCTGGTCCTCGACTTCGGCAGGATCATCTCCAGCGGCACCCCCGAGGAGGTGCAGGCGGACCCCGCCGTCACCCGCGCCTACCTGGGCACCTCCGACACCCCGGCCACGGGTCCCGACGACGCGAACGGGGCCCGCCGATGACCCGCACGCCCCTGCTCACCATCGAGGACCTCAGCGCCTCCTACGGCGCCGTCCGCGCTCTCGACAGCGTCAGCCTCACCGTCCCCGAACGCGGGCTCTGCGCCATCCTCGGCGCCAACGGTGCGGGCAAGACCACCCTTCTGCGGACCCTCACCGGCCTGCACCGCGCGGGTTCGGGCCGCGTCCTGCTCGCGGACGAGGACATCACACGGCTGCCCACGGAACAGGTCGTCACCCGGGGCCTGGCCCACGTGCCCGAAGGAGGCGGGGTGGTGGTCGAACTCACCGTGGAGGAGAACCTGCGCCTGGGCTCGCTGTGGCGCGCCGACCGGCGCGACCGCACCACCCTCGACCAGGTCATGGGCCTGTTCCCACCTCTGGCGGAGCGCCGGACCAGGGCCGCCGCCACCCTCTCCGGAGGAGAGCGGCAGATGCTCGCCATCGGGCGCGCGCTCATGGCCCGGCCCCGGGTGCTGCTCCTCGACGAACCCTCGCTGGGCCTCGCGCCCCTGATCACGCGGCGCATCCTCGGCCTGCTCCGCGACCTGCGCGACCGCACCGGCCTCACGGTCGTCCTCGTGGAACAGAACGCCGCCGGGGCCCTGTCGGTGACCGACCACGGTTACGTCCTCAACCAGGGGCGCGTCGTCGCGGAGGGGCCCTCCGCCGAACTCCTGGCCGACGACCGCACGCGCCACGCCTACCTCGGCTTCTGAGGGAGACCCCCATGAACTACTTCGTCACCCTGACACTCAACGGGCTGGCCTCCGGGGCGGCCTACGCGGCACTGGCGCTGTCCCTGGTGATCATCTACCAGGCCACCCGGCTGGTGAACTTCGCCCAGCCCGCCCTCGCGCTGTTGTCCGTCTACACCGCCTACACGGTCACCCAGCTCACCGGCTCCTACTGGCTCGGGTTCGCCGCGGCCCTGACCGCCGGGCTGCTGGTCGGCGCCTTCGTGGAGCGGTTCATCGTCCGACCCATCGCCCGCACCTCCCAGCTCAACGCCATCATCGTCACCCTCGGGCTCCTCCTGGTCGTCCAGGGCGGGGTCGGCATGATCTGGGGCAACGAACAGCACGGCTTCCGCTACGCGTTCAGCTACGTGGGACGCTTCGCCCCCTCGGACGCGTTCGCCCTGGCCTCCGTGGCGACGGCCGCCGTCCTGCTGTTCGTCCTGTACCGGTTCACGCCCCTCGGCCTGCGGATGCGCGCCGCCGCCTTCCACCCGGAGGCGGCCAGGCTCAGCGGAGTGCGGGTCGGACTCATGCTCACGGCGGGCTGGGGCATCGCCTCTCTCATCGGCGCGCTGGCGGGCATGCTCGCCGGGCCGCCGTTCATCTCGCCGAACGTCTTCGACGTCGTGTTCGTCTTCGGGATCACGGCGGCGGTGGTGGGCGGACTCGACAACCCGTTCGGCGCCGTCGTCGGCGGCCTGCTCATCGGCCTCGGCATGTCGTACGTGTCCGGGTTCCTCGGCCCCGAACTCGCGACCCTCGCCGCCCTCGTCATCGTCGTGGCCGTCCTGAGCGTGCGCCCCGACGGCATCCTCTCCCGACCGACCGCCCGAAAGGTCTAGCCCGTCATGCCCCTGCCCGTCCGCCATCTGCTCCTGGCCGCCCTCGGCCTGGCCGCCGTCGCCGGGCTGCTGTCCGTGACCGGCGACCTCACCGCCCTGCGGATCGCCGCCGTGGGGTACACCATGCTCGCCGTCGCCGGGCTCCAACTGCTGGTCGGCGGCTCCGGACAGGTCTCCCTGGGCCACGGCGCGTTCATGATGATCGGCGCCTACTCCATGGCACTGCTGGTCCTGCACCAACCGGCCCTGCCCCTGGCCGTCAACCTCGGCGTCATCGTCGCGGTGTCCGTCGTGGCGGGCGTCGCGGTCGGCGCCGCCACCGCGCGGCTGCACGGCCCCTACCTGGCCGGGGCCACCCTCATCCTCGCCGTCGGCCTGCCCGGTCTGGCCCACCGGTTCCACGCCTTCCTCGGCGGCAGCAACGGCCTCAACATCCGCACCGCCGGAGCCCCGCCGATCCTCGACGGGCTCGTGACCACCAGCGAGTGGCGGGCCCTGGTCGTGTGGACCACGGTCGTCCTCGGCCTGGCCGTGCTCGCCACGATCTCCGCGGGGCGCCTCGGCCGCCGTATGCGCGCGATCCGGGACGACGAGACCGCCGCCGCCATGGCGGGGGTCCCCGTGGGCGCCACCAAGGTCGTCGCGTTCGTGATCGCCTCCACCGCGGGCGGTCTGGCCGGAGGCCTCCAGGCCTACGTGCTCGGCACCGTCACCCCCGGCAGTTTCACCCTGGTGCTCTCACTGACCCTGCTCGCCGCCCTGGTGCTCGGCGGAATCGGCAGCCTGTGGGGCGCCCTGTGGGCCTCGATCGCCATCGTCTACCTGGACGTGTGGGCCACAGACCTCGCACGGGCCGCGGACCTGGGACGCGATGTCGAGAACAACCTGCCGGTCGTGTTCTTCGGCGTCGTCCTCATCCTCGTCCTGCGGTTCTGGCCCCTCGGCGTCCACGGCGCCCTCCGCGACCTCGGAGCCCGACTCCGGGCCCGCACCCACCGCTCCTCGTGAACCCCCCACAGTGAAGGAGACTTCCATGCGAGAACACCGAATCCGGCTCCTCCTCGCCCCGGCCCTGGCCCTGGTCATGCTGGCCGCGGCCTGCTCGGGCGCGGGCGAGGTCACCCAGGGCGCCGACGTCGACCTCGACGTGGCCCCCGGCGTGACCGACGACAGCGTCGTCATCGGGACCCACCAACCCCTCACCGGTCCGGCCGCCCCCGGGTACCTGGCGGTCTCCCAGGGAGCGGCGGCCGTGTTCGACCACGTCAACGCCCAGGGCGGGATCAACGGGAGGCAGATCGACTACCGGGTCGAGGACGACGGCTACGACCCCGCCCGGACCATCGACGTCACCCGCCAACTGGTCATCCAGGACGAGATCTTCGCGATGGTGGGCGGCCTCGGCACACCCACCCACGGCGGTGTCCTCGACTACCTCAACGACGAGGGGGTGCCCGATGTCTTCCCCTCCTCGGGAGCCCTGGCCTGGAACAACACCGAGGAGCACCCGCTCACCTACGGCTGGCAGACCGACTACACGAAGGAAGCCAAGATCCAGGGCGAGTACATCACCGAGAACTTCCCCGGACAGCCCGTCGGGTACCTGTTCCAGAACGACGACGTCGGCGAGGACTCGCAGGCCGGGCTCGACCAGTACCTGTCCGACGAGGTCGTGGCCCGCGAGCACTACGAGTCCGACATCCCCGACCTGGGCTCGCAGATCGCCGAGCTGGAGAACTCCGGAGCGGAGGTGGTCGTCTGCTCCTGTATCCCGGCCTTCGTCGCGCTCGGCATGCTCGAATCGGCCCGGATCGGCTACGAGCCCCAGTGGGTGATCTCCAGCATCGGCGGAGACACCGCCACGCTCCAGGCGCTGCTCACCGAGTTCACCGAGGACACCGACGCGGAGGGTGTGCCCGCCGACGCCTTCCTCGAAGGGGCGGTCGTGACGAGCTACATGCCGCGCGTGGAGGACGAGGACGACGAGTGGAGCCGCTTCTTCGTGAGCGTGTACGAGGAGTACGGAGACGGCGGGCCGCCCACCAACACGCACATGTTCGGCATGACGCAGGCCGTCATGTTCGCCCAGGTCCTGAAGTCGGCCGGGCGCGACCTCACGCGCCAGTCCCTGGTCGACGCCCTGGAGACCCAGGAGTGGCAGGGCCCCGGGCACACGCCCTTCTCCTCCAGCGGCGGTGACCACGGAGGCCACCAGGGCGTGTACGTCGTGCGGTACGAGGCGGGTGGCGCCATCGAGATGGTCCAGGAGGCCAGGGTGACCGACCGTGAGGGCGGTCCCGTGGAGGAGGTCGACTTCGAGCGGCTCTCACCGCAGGACCTGCCCTTCCACGACTGACGGCCCAACGCCGGGAGCCGGAGCGCGCGGTCCGCGCGCTCCGGCTCCCCTGGGGTGGGCCACCGCCGGGGCGGTGCGTCCGGACCCGGGGCCCGAACGCCGCCCCGGACATCCGACCGGTCTCCCCGGTCAGCCGCCGTGCGGGCAGGAATCCCGGTAGTCGGAGAAGTCGGTGCCGATCCCCGTCCGGGGCGGCGGGCACAGGAACTGCTCGTAGCGCTCGTCCTCGTCCACGAACCGCTTCAGCCACGAGATGCCGTACTTCGCGATGGTGGTGTTGGAGACGTTCGGCGCGAAGTGGCTCGCGCCGCGCAGCTCCAGGTAGGCGCGGTCCAGGGAACCAGGCAGGCTCTCGTACATCGGGATGGCGTGCGAACGGACCGACGCGGTGACGTCGTTCTGGGCTCCGACGACCAGCGTGGGCGTCTGTACGCTCGACCAGTTCTTCTGCGTGTGCCAGGGGGTCAGCGGGATCGCGGCGCGCAGCTCGGGCCGCGAGTCGACGGCGGCCAGTGTGCCGCCACCGCCCATCGAGTGCCCCATGACGGCCATGCGGTCACCGTCCACGCGGTCGCTCACCGCGCTGCGGTCGGCCAGGTAGTCCAGGGCGGCCTCCAGCTGGCGGCCCCTGCTGTTCGGTTGGTCGTACCGGGTGTTGGTGTCGATGGTGAACACCACGAAGCCCTGCGAGGCGAAGCGGTGCCCGTACCAGGACATGGACGTCTCACTGGCGGTGTACCCCGGGGCGACCACCACGCCGCCGAAGGTGCCCTGGGAGGTGTCGGTCGGGTAGTAGATGGTGCCGCCGCCGAAGCCGCGCACGAGCGAGGACACCGAGGTGGTCGCGGTGTCGAAGTGGCCTCGGGGCGCGGTGACGCTCTCCTCCGTCGGGTCCGGGCCCCGTTCGTGGGGGTTGGCGGCCTGGGCCGGTGCGACGGCGGCGCCGGCGCCGAACAGGGCCAGACCCACCACCAGGGCGGACTTCGCGGCGATCGCCGCCGCCCAGGAGCGGGTGCGCGGCACCCGGGCGTCGCGGGGCGGCGGTGTGGGGGATTGGGGGGACCGGGGGTGGTCGGTTCGCACGTCGTCTTCCTTTTCTCGCAGCGGGAATCCACGGCACCGCGAACGCTGTGGTCCGTCCCTCTTCCGGTATTCGCGGGAGGAACTCGCCGGATTCGCATCCGTTTTCCGTGGGCGTGCGTTCACTATGAAGTCGAAGGTGTGAACCCGCATCCGTTGAACCACCAGTGCTCGGGGGCCCCGGTTCACACGTTCGAAAAGGAAGCTCCCCGATTCACCGGCCCAGACCGCGCCACCAACTCAGCAGCCTCCCGAGGATGTCCTCGGGAGGCTGCTCCTCCTCGGCCACCGCCGGGACCTGCTCCATCTGCTGGGTCTGGACGGCCGGAGGTTCGCTCGGACGCCCGGGGGTGAAGGTGACCGGCAGCTCCCGCACTCCGTGTAGGAACGGCGAGGGCAGCAGGCGGAGTTCCTCGGGCGGGACCGCGAGCCTCAGGCCGCCCAGGCGTTCCTGGAGCACGGTCACCCCGGTCGAGGCCACGAGGCGGCCCAGCGCGCGCGCCGGGCAGCTGTGCGGACCGGCGCCGAAGGTCAGGTGGGCGCGGCTGCCGCTGGACAGGCCCGTGTCCGGGTCCGAACGGCCCCGCTGCACGGCCGGGTCGCGGTGGGCCGCGTCGACCCCCAGGTACAGGGCGTCGCCCCTGCGCACCCGCGCGTTGCCGATCCGTACGTCCTGGAGCGCGATCCGCCCGGCCAGGAGCTGGAGGGGGCTCTCGTTCCACATGACGTGGTCGAGGAGGTCGTGCGTGGACAGACGGGCGTCCGTGTGGGCGGAGCGGATGCGGTCGTCGGTGAGCAACGTGCGCATGGTGTTGCCGATGAGGTGGGCGGTCATCATGTGGCTCGCGCTGACCACCAGGGACGCCGCGTACGCGACCTCCTCCATGGTGAGGTCGGCGGACCGTTCGAGCATCCAGCTGGTCAGGTCGTGCCCGGGCTGGGCGGCCTTGCGGGCGACCAGCCCGGCGAAGTACTGCTGGAGGCCGGTGATGGACTCCTCCGTGCGCTGGGAGTCCTCGCTGAAGATGACGGCGGTGAAGTCGTTCAGCATGTGGCCGTAGCTGTCGGGCAGACCGAAGAGTCGGTTCGCGACCAGTGCCGGGAGCATCTGGGCGTAGTCGCCGACGAGGTCGGTTCCGCCGTCCATGACGAACCGGTCGACCAGGCCGTCGGCGATCCGGTGCACGGTGCGGGCCATCGCGGTCATGTCGATCCTGGCCAGACCGTCCATGATCGGCGCGCGCAGCCGTGCGTGCTCGGCTCCGTCCGCGTAGAAGGCGTTGGGCAGCCAGGTCATCATCGCGACGGTGTTGTCGAGGTCGACGCGTCCCTCCGCGGCCTCCCGCCACTGGCGGGTGTCACGTGAGAACAGGTGCGGCTGCTGGAGGACGGCCAGGCTCTCCTGGTAACCGAGCAGAAGCCACGCGCGCACCCCGGGCTCCAACTGGACCGGGATGATCGGCCCCTGGCGTTCCCGCAGGCCCTGCCAGAGTTCCGTGCGCCCCTCGGGCGGGGTGGGGTCGTAGAGCCGGACGTGGTCGACGGGGCACCCCGGGGCGGTGGGGGTACCGGGGTCCGGTACGCCCTGTTCCGCTCCGGGCCCGGTGCCCTGGGATTCACCATGCTGAGTCGTGGTCATTTCGGGTGCGGACACCCGGAAAAGGTCCGCGGGTCCGCTTCCCTCCCTTCGAGGAGACGTGGCACTGGCATGGTGACGGGAAGGGGGAAGCGGGAGATCCCGAAAAAGGGGCTTTCGGGGCGGTGGCCGGGGATCGAGCCAACCTGGTCGTGGCATTCTAGGATTGTCGGCCCCGGATTTTCAACACGCTTGGATGATTCGCGTCGTCCCTTTTGGCGCCGCGATTGTTTCTTTTTCTCCTTTGTCCGGTGATGAGGGGCTGCCCCGAGGGGCCCGGATTGTCACTGGTGATCCCTAGAGTTGCCTGTGTGAGCGATCGATGGAGTACCGACGAAGTCTGGGCTCTGGCTCCGGACCCCCCTTCGCACAAGGCCGCTCTCAAGGTGGCCAAGGCGGGTTCCTGGCCCCAGAGCGGAGTGGTGGCCGCCGAGGGCGGCGGGACCTCGGCCGTCTGGGGCGAGTGCAAGGGGAGCGGGAGCAAGCCCTACCTGGCTGCGGCGCACCTGGACGGGGACAAGGGACCCGCCTACAAGTGCAGCTGTCCCAGCCGCAAGATCCCCTGTAAGCACGTCCTGGCCCTGCTCGCCCTGTGGAGCCAGGGCACGGTGGCCGAGCGCGAGGACCGGCCCGAGTGGGTGGGCACCTGGCTCTCCGGCCGCCTCGCCCGCCAGGAACGCGCGGCCGACGCCGCCACCGCCCCGGCGGACCCCGAGAAGGCCGCCGCCACCCTGCGCGCCCGGGAGGCCGCCGTCACCACGGGGCTGGAGGAGCTCCGCATGTGGCTGCACGACCAGGTCGACGGCGGTCTGGCCGAGGTTCCCAAACTCGGCTACGAGCACTGGGACCGCATGGCCAAACGCCTAGTGGACGCCAAGGCGGGCGGCGCGGCCGCCCTGGTCACCCAGCTTCCCCAGAACGGCGGAGCCGACCGCTGGCCGGACCGCCTCCTGGAACGCCTTGGCATGCTGCACCTGATGGTGGACGGCTACCTCGCGGACGAGGGCGGCGACCCCCGCACGCGCGCGGTACTGCGCGCCCGGGTGGGGATCGCCACCCGGGCGGAGGAGGTCCTGTCCGCAGGGGAGCGGGTCCGGGACACCTGGCGCGTGCTCGGACACCGCGACGCCCTCACCCCGGACCGCATGCGCGTGCGCCGCCAGTGGCTGCGCGGCGCCGACACCGGACGCCTCGCCCTCTCCCTCACCTACGCCCGCCCCACCCACTCCCCGGACTCCCTCTTCCGCCCCGGCACCGAGTTCGAGGGGGAACTCGCCTTCCACCCGGACGGCCGCCGCGCCGTGCGGGCGGGTCAGGGAGCCGAGGCCCCCTCCTCGCCGCCGCCCGGCGGCACCGTCGACCAGGCCCTGGACTCCTACGCCGCCGCCCTGGCCGAGGACCCGTGGCTGGAGGGGTGGCCCGTGGTGCTGGAGGACGCGGTCCCCGCCCGGGCGGAGGGATGGCACCTGGCCGACCCCTCCGGGGCCTCCCTCCCGCTCGTCCAGGGGGAGCTGTGGCGGCTCCTCGCCGCCACCGGCGGACGCCCCTGCACCATCGCCGCCGAGTGGTCGCCGGGCACCGGACTGAGCCCCATGACCCTGTGGGACGCCGACGGAAAGGCAGTCGCCCTGTGAACCCGACCCCGCCCACCGGCCGCCCGGGCCCCGACGCCCCCGCGACCCGGCCCGCCTCCGCGGCCCCCACGGCCTGGGAACAGCTGGTCTCCACCGCACTGGTGGGTACCTCCCGTCGCCCCGCGCCGCACCTGCCCGACCTGCCCCTCGGCCACCGCGAGGGAGCCGCCGGGCTCCTGGACCTCGCGGCCCTGGACTCCGTGCGCACCCGAGCCGGGTACACCGCGCACACAGCCGAACCCGTCACCCCTGACGCCGCCGACCCCCGGCCCGGGGTCGGTGCCGCCGCGGACCACCGGCTCGACGTCATCCTCGCGGACCGCCCCGAGCTGTTGCCCGAGTGGTTGGCCCACGCCGCCCAGGGCGGTCGGAGGGTGAACCACACCCGCATCCCCGACCTGCTGGAGCGCGCCGCCCGGGACAGCTCGCTGCGCCCTCTGGTCGCCGCCGTCGTCGGCGACCGGGGCACCTGGCTGGCCTCCCACAACACCTCGTGGTCGTTCATCAGCCGCGAGCCCCTCGCCACCGACGTCCACACCGACACGGCCTGGAACGAGGGCACCCCGGCCCAGCGCCGCCGGGCACTGTTCGCCCTGCGCGCCACGGACCCCGCGGCCGCCCGCGCCCTCCTCGCCGAAGCCCTGCCCGAGGAGAGCCGGGTGGAGGAGCGCCGCGGTCTCCTGGAGGCGCTGGCGGTCAACCTCGGACCGGACGACGAGGCGCTGCTCGACCAGGCCCTGGACGACCGGGGCGCCAACGTGCGCGGCCTCGCCCTGGCCCTGCTCGTCCGGCTTCCGGACAGTGCCCACGCCCACCGGCTCCGCGCCCACCTGCGTGCCCACCTGGGGCGCGACCAGGGCCCGCCGCGCGCCCTGGACATGGTCGACATGGACGTGCTCACCGCCGACCAGCTACGTGACCTCGCCCTGGTGCCGCCGAAGAAGCGGCCGGACACCCGGGAGAAGCGTTGGGAGCTCGGCCGCGTCCTCCTCACCCACGCACCGTTGGACACCTGGACCGACCACCTGGGCACCGACCCCGCCGGAGTCCTCGACCTGGCCGAACCCCAGCCGGAACTGCGCGAGGTGCTCGCCGACGCGGTCTGCCTCCAGCGGAACCGGGCCTGGGCGCGGGCCCTGCTCGCCGACCCCGCGGGCGGGCTGGGCCGACTGCGCTTCGTCGGCAACCTGAGGTGGCGCTCTGCGCGTACCCGGGAGATCCTGGGCGTGCTGCCCGCCGAGGAGCGGTGCGACGTCGTCGCCGCCGCGATCGACGCCCTCGGGGCGGCCACCGGCTCGACCGCGCCCGACGGCTCCGGTCAGTCCCTCGCGGACATCGGCGCCCTCGGGCAGGTCCTGCTCGCCGTGGACGCCCCGTGGACCCGCCCGATCTCCGACGAGGTGGTGCGCCGCCTCACCGGCCCGGCCGACGACCGCGTCGCGCGCGGCTACCGGTTCCTCTGCGAGGTCGCCGCCGAGCACATGCCGCCCGAACACCTCGACCTCCTCCCGAAGGAACCCCCCTTCGAGGCGGAGGGCCCCGCCTACCTCCGCCTCCGCGACACCCTCCGATTCCGCCTTGAGATGCACAGGGAGCTCTAGTTGTCCACCTCCACCACCGGCCCCGGCCTCAACACCGACGCGGCCAGCGCGCTGCGCCCCCACGCCGAGCAGACCTACGCCGCCGAGTTGGAGGCCCTGGCCAAGGCCGACGACCGCCAGCGGCCCCCCGGCTGGCGGCTCTCCCCCTGGGCGGTCACCCAGTACCTGCTGGGCACCACCCTGGACGACGGCACCGAGATCACCCCCAAGTACATCGGCTCCCGCCGCGTGGTCGAGGTGGCCGTGGCCACCCTGGCCACCGACCGCGCCCTGCTGCTCATCGGCGTCCCCGGCACCGCCAAGACCTGGCTGTCCGAGCACCTCGCGGCGGCGGTCTCCGGCGACTCCACCCTGCTGGTCCAGGGCACCGCCGGGACCTCCGAGGAGGCGGTCCGCTACGGCTGGAACTACGCGCGCCTGCTGGCCGAGGGCCCCTCGGAGGCCGCGCTCGTGCCCAGCCCGGTGATGACCGCCATGGCGCGCGGCTCCATCGGCCGCATCGAGGAACTCACCCGCATGCCCTCCGACGTCCAGGACGGCCTCATCACCGTGCTGTCGGAGAAGGCCCTGCCCGTCGCCGAGCTCGGCATCGAGGTGCAGGCCCAGCGCGGCTTCAACGTCATCGCCACCGCCAACGACCGCGACCGGGGGGTCAACGACCTCTCCAGCGCGCTGCGCCGCCGCTTCAACACGGTGGTCCTGCCCGTCCCGGACAGCGCCGAGGACGAGGTCCGCATCGTCACGCAGAGGGTCGAGCAACTGGGCCGTTCGCTGGAGCTGCCCGAGGTGCCCACCAGCCTCACCGAGATCCAGCGCGTGGTCACCGTCTTCCGCGAGCTGCGCTCCGGCGTCACCGAGGACAACACCACCAGGGTCAAGTCGCCCAGCGGCACCCTGAGCACCGCCGAGGCCATCTCGGTGATCACCAACGGCATCGCGCTCGCCGCCCACTTCGGCGACGGGAGCCTGCGCCCCGCCGACGTCGCGGCCGGTATCCAGGGCGCCGTCGTCCAGGACCGCGTCTCCGACGGCGTGGTCTGGCGCGAGTACCTGGAGACCGTCGCCCGCGAGCGCGACGGCTGGGGCGACTTCTACCGGGCCTGCCGTGAGGTGGGCGCCTGATGGGACGACCCCGACAGGGCACCGACAAGGTCAGTGTCCTCGGTGTCCGCCACCACGGTCCGGGTTCGGCCCGGGCCGTGGCGGCCGCCCTGGACGAGATCAAGCCCGACATCGTACTGATCGAGGGGCCGCCCGAGGCCGACGCGATCACCTCCCTCGTGGGCGGACTGGAACCACCGGTGGCGCTGCTGGTCCACCTGGCCGACACCCCCAAGGCGGGGACGGCGCGCTCCCGTGAGGGCTGGGGCTTCTGGCCGTTCGCGTCGTTCTCCCCGGAGTGGGCCGCTTTGGCGCACGCCCACGGGCGGGACGTCCCGGTGCGCTTTTGCGACCTGCCCGCCGCCCACTCCCTCGCCGAACGGATCGAGCGGGCGGAGGCCGCCGAGAAGGAGGCCGAGGCGGGCGAGAGCGCCGGGAAGGGCGCGGAGGGGGACGCCGGGGAGACGACCGGCGGTCGTGAGACCGGCGACCGGGCCGCCGACGACCGGGGAGGTCTCGCCGACGCGCCCGCCCGCGTGCGCACCGACCCGCTCGGGGTCCTCGCCGAGGCGGCCGGATACGACGACGCCGAACGCTGGTGGGACGACGTCGTCGAACAGCGCGGAGACGGCGAACCCTCGCCGTTCCCGGCCATCGCCGACGCCATGGCCGCCGTACGCGCCGAGAGCGGGCCCGAGACCGGACGTGACGCGCGCCGCGAGGCGTACATGCGCCAGACCCTGCGCGCCGTGCTCAAGGAGGGGTACGAACGGGTGGCCGTGGTGTGCGGCGCCTGGCACGCGCCCGCCCTCCGAGACCTCTACGAGTACCCCGTCAAGGACGACGCGGCCCTGCTCAAGGGACTGCCGAAGGTGAAGACCACCGCCACCTGGGTGCCGTGGACCCACGGGCGGCTCGCCACCGCCAGCGGGTACGGCGCGGGCGTGACCTCACCGGGCTGGTACCACCACCTGTTCAGCGCCCCCGACCTGCCGATCCACCGGTGGCTCACCGACGCCGCCCGCCTGCTGCGGGAAGAGGGCCAGCCGGTCTCGTCCTCGCACGTGATCGAGGGCGTCCGGCTCGCCGAGAGCCTCGCCGTGCTGCGCGGGCGGCCGCTGGCCGGGATCGACGAGGTCTCCGAGGCGGTCACCGCCGTCCTCTGCGAGGGCGAACAGAGCCGGGCCTCCCTCGTCCACGGGCGCATGATGATCGGCGAACGCCTCGGCTCGGTGCCCGCCGACACCCCCATGGTCCCGCTGCAACGTGACCTCATGGCCGCGCGGAAACGGCTCCGGCTCAAGCCCGAGGCGTTCGACCGGGACCTCGACCTCGACCTGCGCAAGGACAGCCAGCGCGAACGCAGCGTCCTGCTGCACCGGCTCCGCGTGCTCGGAGTCGAGTGGGGCGTGCCCCGCTCCTCCGACCAGCACTCCCGGGGAACCTTCCGCGAGTCCTGGCGGCTGCGCTGGGACCCCGACATGGACGTGGCGCTGATCGAGGCCGCCCCCTGGGGCACCACCGTCGCCTCGGCGGCCGCCGCCCGTGTGGTGGAGGTCGCCGCCGACGCCGAACTGCCCACCCTGACCGCGCTCACCGAACAGTGTCTGTTCGCCGAACTGGGCGACGCCCTGCCGGACGTGCTCGCCCTGCTCACCGACCGCGCGGCCACCGACGGCGACATCACCCACCTGATGTCCGCCCTCCCCCCGCTGGCCCGCTCGGCCCGGTACGGCAACGTGCGGGGGACCGACGGCGCGCACCTGCGCGCCGTCGCCCAGCAGATCCTGGCCCGGGTGTGCGTGGGCCTGCCGACGGCCGTGCGCGGGCTGGACGACGACGCGGCGGCCCGGTTCGTCGGTGCCATCGACCGGACACACGGCGCGGCCGGCCTCCTCGACGAGGGCGGGCACGTCTGGACGGAGGCGCTGGAGGCCCTCGCCCGCAGGGACGACCAGGTACCCGGACGCGTGGCGGGCAGGGTCAACCGCATCCTCGCGGACGCGGGCCGGATCACCACCGAGGAACTGCACCGCAGGCTCGGGCTGACGATGTCGCCCGGCACCGAACCCGCCCGCGCCGTCGCCTGGCTGGAGGGGTTCCTCCAGGGCAGCGGGCTGATCCTCGTCCACGACGAGCGGCTGCTCGCCCTCATCGACACCTGGCTGCTGAGCCTGTCCGAGGAACGTTTCACCGCCGTCCTTCCGCTGCTGCGGCGCACCTTCGGAGCCTTCGGCGCGGCCGAACGCGAGGAGATCGGCACCGCCGTCACCAGGATGGACGGCGGCCGCACCACCACCGTGCGGGTACGGCGCCCCGTCGACACCCGCCGCGCGGCCCCGGCCGTGGCCGCCGTGGCCGCACTACTCGAAAGGAGCCGCGCGTGAGCACGGAGACCACCGAACGCGCCCGCCGCTGGCGTCTGGTCCTGGGAGAGCGGTCCCGGTGCGCGACCCTGACCGGCTCCGACCAGACGATGGACGCGGCACTGGCCGCCCTCTACAACCGGGGCGAGGGCTCCTCGGACGCGGGCGGCGACCGGAGCGCGGACCTGAGCGGTTCGGCGCCGCGTGTCGCCCGCTGGCTGGGCGACATCCGCGAGTACTTCCCCTCCACGGTCGTGCAGGTGATGCAGTCCGACGCCATGGACCGCATGGGCCTGCACCAGCTCCTCCTGGAACCGGAGATGATGGAGGCGGTCGAACCCGACGTTCACCTGGTCGGGACGCTCCTCTCGCTCAACCAGGTCATGCCCGCCGAGGCTCGGGAGAGCGCCCGGGCCATCGTGCGCCGTGTCGTCGACGACCTGGAGCGCAGGGTCGCTCAGAAGACCCGTTCGGTGGTGCGGGGGGCGATCGACCGGTCCGCGCGCACGCACCGCCCCCGCAGGGTCGCCGACGTCGACTGGAACGCCACGATCCGGCGCAACCTGGCGCACTACCTCCCCGAACACCGCACCGTGATCCCGCAGACCCTCGTCGGGTACGGCCGCCGCAGCCAGGGTGTGCAGAAGGACGTCGTGCTGGCCATCGACCAGAGCGGATCGATGGCCTCGTCGGTGGTCTACGCCAGCGTCTTCGGCGCGGTGCTGGCCTCCATGAGCACGCTCAAGACGTCCCTGGTGGTCTTCGACACCGCCGTCGTCGACCTCACCGAGCAGCTCACCGACCCCGTGGAGGTGCTGTTCGGCACCCAGCTGGGCGGCGGTACCAACATCAACCGGGCCATCGCCTACAGCCAGACCCTCATCGACCGCCCGCAGGACTCCATCTTCGTCCTGATCAGCGACCTGTACGAGGGCGGTGTCCGAGCGGAGATGCTGCGACGGGTGGCCGCGATGAAGTCGGCGGGCGTACAGGTGGTGGTCCTGCTGGCCCTGTCCGACGAGGGGGCGCCCTTCTACGACCGCCAGAACGCGGCGGCGCTCGCCGAGCTCGGCGTCCCGGCGTTCGCCTGCACCCCGGACGCCTTCCCCAAGCTCATGGCCGCGGCGATCCAGGGGCAGCCCCTGGACGCCTGGGTGGACCAGCACCTCGACGAGGGGTGACCGGCCCGCCGGGCGGGGCCGGACCCCCTGAGGCCCCGCCCGGCGGTCAGTCCAGGCAGAACTCGTTGCCCTCGACGTCACGCATCACGATGCACGACTCGTTGACGCCGTCGGCGCGCATGACGCGCACGCACTCGGCACCGATCGCCTCCAGCCGTTCGCGCTCGGCCTGGAGCGTGGCCAGGCGCTCGTCCCCGACGAGGCCGGCACCGGCCCGCACGTCCAGGTGGACGCGGTTCTTGACCGTCTTGCCCTCGGGGACGCGCTGGAAGAACAGCCGGGGCCCCTTCCCCGAGGGATCGACGCAGGCGAACGCCGAGTCCTGCTGCTCGGGCGGCAGGGAGCGGTTGAACGCGTCCCAGTCGGCGAACCCGGGCGGGGGCGGCGGCACGACGTACCCCAGCACCTCGCACCAGAACCGGGCCACGCGCTCCGGTGCGGCGCAGTCGAAGGTGACTTGAATCTCCCTGATCGTGGTCATGCGCCCACCCTAGCCCGCGCCTCCCCGCACGCCCAGCGAAATTCCCTGGCCCCGGCGGCACGGCGGGGCTAGCCTGCGACCATGCCGCTCGCGAAAGAGCTGGCCGCCCTCTAAGGCCGAGTTTTCTGGATCATTCGGCTCCGCCACCACCGGCGAAAGCATCCACAAAACACGGCCTGGCGGCGGCCGACCACTCACTGTCCCGACCGCCGCATCAGCCTCCATGCCGGTGCGGTCCTTCGGGCTGCCCGGTGTCCATCTCCACACACCGGACGTTCCCGTGAACACTTCTTCCACCACGGGCAGGGGAGGCGGCACCATCGTGCTCGTCACCGTCCTGCTCTCCACCCTCCTGTTGCCCCTGGCCCTGACCGGGGCCTCGGTCGCTCTGCCCGCCATCCAACGCGACCTGGACGTCGGGCTCACCTCCGCGCAGTGGGTGGTCAACTCCTACAACGCCTGCTTCGCCGCCTTCCTGGTCAGCGCCGGGTCGATCGCCGACGCGGTCGGCCGCAGACGCGTCTACGCCTTCGGCGTCGTCCTCTTCAGCCTGAGCGGCCTCCTGAGTCTGCTCGCCCAGGACATCGGGGCGCTGGTCGCCCTGCGCGCCCTGGGAGGGGTCGGGGCCGCGGCCGCCGTGGCCGGCGGGGGGTCGATGCTGGCCCTGGCCTTCGAAGGCCCGGCCCGCGCGCGGGCCTTCGGCCTGCTCGGCACCGTGCTCGGCGCCGGTACCGCCTTCGGCCCGGCCGTGGCCGGACTGCTGGTCGAGACCCTCGGGTGGCGGTTCGCCTTCGCCGGACCCGCGCTGGTGGCGGCGGCTGTCCTGGCGCTGGTGACGCGGGTCCCCGGGGCGCCCGGCGACGGACGCCCCGTGGACTGGCTCGGCGGCGGCCTGTTCACCGCCGCCCTTCTGACCCTGATCGGCGGGCTGGTCGAGGGCCCGGGGCGCGGTCTACCCGTCCTGGCCGGGTTCCTGGCCGCGTCGGCGGCCCTGTTCGCGCTGTTCGCGGCGGTGGAACGCCGCCGCAGTGAGCCGTTGGTCGACCTCGGCCTGCTGGCCAACCGCCGGTTCGTCGCCTACGCGCTGGCCGCCGCGACGTTCATGTCGGTGCTGGTGCCGCTGCTGGTGTACCTGCCGTCGTACCTGATCGACGTGGTGGGCCTCGGCGCCGGGACGGCGGGGCTCTGGTTGCTGATCCTGACCGTTCCGACCCTGGTGCTGCCCACCGTGGGCGCCGAGCTGGCGAACCGGTTCCCGCCCACGGCGGTGGTCGTCGGAGCCCTGCTGCTGTTGGGCGCGGGCGTCCTCGGCTTCACCACGGTGGGCCCCGACTCCACACCCTGGACCGTCCTGCTCCCGTTCCTGCTGGTCGGCTCCGGCGTGGGACTCACCGGCGGGATGATCGACGGACTGGGTCTGGGCGCGGTCCCTCCCGAAAGGGTGGGTACCGCGGCCGGGGTCTTCAACGCGACGCGGCTCAGTCTCGAGACCGTCTCCATCGCGGTGGTCGGCGCGGCCCTCGCGGTGCTCACCGGAGGACGGCTCCTGGGGCCCGCGTTCACCGGGGCGCTGCACGGGGTCGCGCTGGCCCTCGGCGGGTTCGTGCTGCTGGTGGTCGTCGTGGTCCTGGCCCTGACCCGGCCTCCGCGCGTCCGCGCCCCCGTCGCAGGGTAGGAACCGGGGCGTCCCGGCGCGGTCCCGCCGGGGGCCGCGCCGGGAAGGGCCCGGGTGCCCGCCCGCCGTCCGCCCGCCGAGGTCACGGGGGTCGCGCGCGGTTCGGGCACATCAGGCTCGCCTGTTTCGTGCTTCTCCTGCGGAACTGGGTACCACCTGGGCATCGTTGTGGGGATGATCGGAGGACGCATGACCGACTGGCCGGCGGGCAGCTTCATGTCCATGCTTGGTCCCCGGAGCGCGAACCGGCTGCTCACGCTCTCACCGCCACGGCACGTCCCCGCCAACCGGGTGCTGATCGCCCAGGGAGACGCCGAGGAACAGGTGATGCTGTTGTGCCCTCCGGAGGACGGCACGTCGGCGGACCCCGCGTGCGTCAAGGTCACGTCGGTGCTGCGCAACGGCACCGAGGCGATGTTCGGCATCCGGCGCTGGGGGGACCTCGTCGGTGAGTTGGGCATGTTCCGGGACACCCGGCCCAGCGCCACGGTCACCGCGTGCGCCCCGCACACGATCCGGATCTACCCGCACCAGGTCTTCGAGGGCTTCCTCGAGGAGCACCCCGACGCCTGGCGGGCGATGCTCGCGGTCATGGGGGAACGGCAGGAGCGCGCGGACCGGCAGCGCGCCGAGTTCGCGGGCTACGAGGTGGAGGCCCGGGTCGCCCGCATCCTCGTGGACATGGCGCAGCGCCACGGTGTCCCCACGGACGAGGGCGTCCACCTCGGGGTGCGCCTCTCCCACACCGACCTGGGCAAGCTGGTCGGGGCCCGCACCGACGCGGTCGGCAACGCGATCCGGCGCTTCCGTTCCGAGGGCATCCTCATCACCAGCTACCGGCGGGTGGTCATCGTCGACATGGAGCGCCTGAACGGGGTCTTCGACGCCGCTTTGTGACCCTTTTTGACCTGAATTACCGATTGATCGGTGGTCCTGTGGTTACGGAGGACGACACAATTCACCTGGGCATCTCGCCCAACCTCTCGCTCCGCACTGTTCGCGCCCTCTCCTCCGGTGCCCTCCCCCTGTGCGGAGTCAGAGTGGTAGGGCTGCCGGAGTGGTGAGGACGGCACCATTCCGGCAGCTACCCCCCGTCTCCACACCGCCCCGGTGGCCGTCCCCCTGCCACCGGGGATCTTCGTTCTCCCGCCCCCCGGCCACCCGATCACGCATCATGAGGACGTTGTGTGACGTGAGGGAACGGAGGCAAGGGATGTTCGAGAAACTGCGTGCCGGCGTCAGACGCGCCCGCCAACGGCGCGGGTTCGAGCGCGAGACCGCCGTCATCATCCTCAAGTGCACCGTCGCCGCCACCCTCGCGTGGATCGTCGGCACCCTGCTCGGGGCCTCCTCCCAGGTCGGCTTCGCCCCCTTCACCGCGCTCCTCGTCGTGCGGCCCAGCGTGTACGGCTCGGTGCTCCAGTCCGCCCGCTACATGGCGGCCGTCTTCGCCGGAGCCCTGCTGGCCGGACTGGTGGGGCTCACCGTCGGGGCCCAACCGTGGTCGTTCGTCCTGCTGCTCCTGGTCGCCCTGGTCGCCGGGCAGGCGGGGTTCTTCGGCGGACAGGGCGTACAGCTTCCGGTGGTCGCCGCCTTCGCTCTCGCGGGAGGCACCGCCGAGAGCGCGTCGGACCTCGGGTACCTCCTGCTGATGGTCTGCGTCGGCGCCGCCTCGGCCCTGGTCACGAACGCGGTGCTGGCCCCGGCGATCCGGTTCCGGGACGCCGAGAACGCCGTCCTGGACCTCGCGGACGGCCTCCGCTCGCTCACCGGGGAGATGGCGCGCGGCCTGGGCGACGGCCGGGCGGGGACGGACACGGACCACTGGGCCCGCGCCGCGGACGGGCTCGACGGATCGGTCGACAACGCCCTGGAGGCGGTGCGGCGCCAGGACGACCGGAGGAGGCTCAACCCCCGGCGGCTGGCCCCCGGCGCTCGGCCCGACCCCGGTGCCCTGGACGCCTACGGGGAGTGGATCGCCGCTCTCGGCCGAGCCAGCAGACACGTGCAGTCGCTCGTCCGGACCCTGCGCACCACCACACGGCACGGAACACGCTTCCCCGAACCGGACGACGCCTTCCTCCGGGAGTTCGCGCCGCTGGTGGAACGGGCCTCGGAGGTCTTCGCGACCGTGCGCGACTCCGAGGAGACCGGGCACACCACCGCCTCCGCCACCCTGCGAGCGATGGTCGAGGACGCCCTGCGCCAGGTGGACGAGGAACGCGGCGCGCTGCGGGAACGGTGGGCCGACCGGAACTGGCCCGTCTACAGCGCCCTGATCACCGACGTCGAGCGGATCTTCGAGGAGATCCACCAGGGACAGGAGAACACCGAACGCCGCGCCGACGGGTGAACCGAACCCCGGCCGGACGGTGGACACGCAACGCCGGGCGGACGGGCGAACCCGGCGCGGGGGCGTACACGCGCGGCGAACGGGCAGGTTCCAGGCATGGAACGGACCACCGCCCGCCCGGCGGCCCTACGGACCCGCCGGGCCGCCCGAGTTTTCGCCCTCCTCGGAACCACCCTCCTCCTGGGAGGCTGTTCCGCCACCGGGTCCGGTGGCTCCTCCCCGGACGGCCGGTCCGGCGACGAGCGGACCGACCCCGCCACCACCGCGCTCGGGACGCCCGAGGACCTGGCCACCGACCTCGACGTCCCCTGGGGCATCGACTTCCTCCCGGACGGTTCCGCGCTGGTCGCCCAGCGGGACTCCGCCGTCGTCGCGCACGTGACCCCGGACGGCGACGTCACGGAGGCGGGAACCGTCGAGGGGGTCCGGCACGGGGGCGAGGGCGGCCTCCTCGGCCTGGCCGTCGACCCGGACTTCCCCGAACGGCCCTACGTGTACGTCCACCACACGTCGGACACCGACAACAGGGTCAGTCGGATGGAGTACGAGGACTCCCTGGGAGACGCCGAGGTGCTCCTGGACGGCATCCCCGCCGCCACCACGCACAACGGAGGCCGGATCGCCTTCGGGCCCGACGGCCACCTGTACGTGGCCACCGGCGACGCCCAGGAGGAGGGCAGCGCACAGGACACCGACTCCCTGGCGGGGAAGATCCTGAGGATCACCGACGACGGCGAACCCGCGCCGGACAACCCCTTCGACAACCACGTGTACAGCTACGGACACCGCAACGTGCAGGGGCTGGCCTGGGACGGGCAGGGGCGCCTATACGCGACCGAGTTCGGCCAGGACACCCTCGACGAGGTCAACCTGATCGAACCCGGCGGCAACTACGGCTGGCCGGACGTGGAGGGGCCCGGTGGCGACGACGCCTACACCGATCCCCTCGTCACCTGGGAGCCCGCCGAGGCATCGCCGAGCGGCGCGGCCATCGTGGGCGACTCGCTGTACGTGGCGGCGCTGCGCGGGGCCCGTCTGTGGGAGGTCCCCCTCAACGGGGACGGCACGGTGGGCGAGCCGCGACCGCACTTCGCCGACGAGTTCGGCCGCCTGCGCACGGTGGTCGCCCACCCCGACGGCGACACCCTGTGGCTGAGCACCAGCAACCTCGACGCCTGGGGCTCACCCGCCGATGACGACGACCGGATCATGACCGTGCCCCTGGAGTGACCCCGGCCCGGACGTCAGGTGAGCAGACCCCGGGCGACGACCTCCTCGGCCAGCACCCGGCGGATCTCGTCGTCCTCACCCACGTGGCCGGGGTGCTCGGCGTTCTCCCGCAGCCGCTCTCGCACCGCGGCCACCACCTCGTCGCTGACCAGGGTCCCCGACAGCGGAGCCGCCTCGGCTGCCTCGCGCCAACGGCGCATCGCGTCCAACCGGCCGTGCTCGACGGACTCCCGCGTGAGCAGGAACAGGCCGTCGACGTTGCGGTCGTGGGCGTCCTCGTCCAGCAGGTCCACGTCGACGACGGTGACCGGTTGGGGAGCGCCACCGGCGGGGTCGGGCCGCAGGTGGTAGACGCGCCAGACCCGGCCGTTGGTGAGGAACACCCAGTCCACGCCCTCGTCCACCGCGAGGCGGCGCGCCATCTGGATGTTGCGCAGGTCCAGGTCCTGGCCGATCCGTCGGACCTCGACCGGCGCGAAGAGCTCGCCGTCCAGGACGATCGCGTAGTCGATCGAGTCGCCGCTGGTCCGGTACTCGGTGGTCAGGTCCTGGAACTTGCTGAAGTTCAGACCGACGCTGAAGAAGTCGGCGACCAGCAGACGGGTGTCGCCGTCGTTGGCGTCGCGCTCCGCGAGGTCGGCCAGCGGCCCGGCGAACCGGTCGACCGCGGCGGCCACCCGACCCCTGACGGCGGTCTCCCAGCCCAGAGTGGTGGTGAACTGGCCCGTCCTGGCCATGACCTGGGTCTCTTCCGTGTCCATGCCGTCCGTTTCCGTGTCTGGGGCAGCCCTGTCACACGGTCTTCTCCGGGGGCCGGGGAACACGCGGACGAGGGGGAGAATCCGCCTCAGATGCTACATCTCCGGTGTGTGGCCCCGACCCCCGAGGAAGTGGTCCACTCCGTGGCCGGGGCACGGGATCAGACCTCCTCGCCCAGCCGCTCCAGCTGTTCCGGTACCGGTGACATGCCGAGGCGACCGGCCAGCGACTCCGCGTCCTTCGCGGAGAGCAGTCGGCGCTCTTCCAGCGGGTCGGTGTAGGCGGTCCCGTCCCACCCGAGGCGGATCGCGGTGAAGGTGGGAGGGCCCAACTCCATGTAGTGGTAGGAGAACGCGCCGTGGTGCGTGTACCACTCGGACCCGGTCAGCCGTTCGGGCTCAACGATGCCGAGGTCGTCCCCGAGGGTCGCGGCGATCGCGGGGACCCACGCGTCCATGACCCGGGTGGTCGGGTTGCTCTTGATCTCCGACAGGACCACCACTCCGCCGGGTGGACCGTCGAAGACGTTCACGAGACAGCGACCGTCGCCATGGGGTGTGGGAAAGGCCAGGACGAACGCGGTGAGCTCGCCGGTCGGGGTGGTGGTCTTCAGCGTTCTGCTCGCGATCAACGGTGACTCCGGACGACGGGGACGTGAGCGGTGTCGTCCGGCGGGGTCCGGGTGACGACGTCAACGTACCGGAACCGCTCCCGCGCCCGCCCCGATGCCGGTGGGCCCGGTTCCACCGGACGGCCCCGCCCGGGAGACCGGGCCGCCGGTCACCGCGGCGACGCGTCCACACGTGGCCGCGACCAGGGTGCGAGCACCCGCTCGGCCGTTCGGGCCGCCGCCAGGAGGGCGGCGTCCTCGCGGTGCCTCGCGACCAGGTGCAGCCCTACGGGCAGACCGTCGCCGGTGAACCCGGCGGGCAGGCTCAGGGCCGGGTGCCCGGTGAGGTTGAACAGCCAGGTGAACCCCACGCTCATCACGTCACCCGGTCCCGAGTGGGGGTGGGGGCGGTTCGGTGTCGCGGGGGTGGCGAGCAGGTCCACGGCGGAGAGGAGCTCCGCCAGCGCGGACAGGTCGGCGGGCGCGACGGGGGGAGCGTCGGCGGGTGATCCGGGGCCCCGCCTCGCGAGCCAGGTCCGCGCGGGGTCGGTGAGCGTGATCCCCGCGTCCGCCACCGCGATCCCGCAGCCCCGGGCCCAGCGCCGCAGCGCCCTTTCCGCGACGTCGGCGACCTCGGGGTCCGGCTGGGTGAAACCCAGGGTCGGGGACCACGCGACGCGCGGACGGGCGGGCGAGGCGAGAGGGGCGTCCCCGAGCACCGCCCCCCGGTACAGCTCGACGTCGGCGACGGTGCGCGCGATCGGCCCGCCGACGGTCAGACCGGCCCGGTCCCGGGCCGGGAGCAGCCCCGTGGTCGGCTTGTAGCCGACGACCCCGCACCAGGCCGCCGGGATACGGGTGGAGCCCGCCCCGTCGCTCGCGGTCGCCAGCGGCACCGCCCCCGTGGCCACCGCGACGGCGGACCCCGCCGAGGAGCCGCCCGGGACCCGGTCCGCGCACCAGGGGTTGAGGGTGGGGCCTTCGGCCGTCTCCCCCCACGTCTTCCACGGTGTGCCGGGGCCCGGGACGGAGGTGGAACCGACCGGCACCGCCCCGGCGGCGACCAACCGGCGGGCCTGGTGGGAGCCGGTTCCCTCCGAGGCCTTCACGGCCAGCGGGACACCGGCGAGAGGCAAACGGGCGCCGTCGGCCACCGCGCCGTCCACCTCCGCCGCGCGCTCCAGCGCGGCTTGCCCCCACACCTCCACGAAGGCGCGCAGGTGCCTGATCCGGTCGATGCCGTCCAGGGCCCGGTGCGCGGTCTCGACCGCGCTCACCTCGCCCCGGTTCACCCGGTCGGCCGTCTCACCCGCCGATCGCGGTCGCTGGTCGTCCACCCGCCCGAGGCTAGCGAGGGCCCGCCCGGTGCCGTCGCGCGCCCCGCTCCTTCGCGCGTGGAGTTCCCTCGCCTGCCCGGGGCTCGGATCAGGCACGGGTGGAGCCCTCCCGGACGACGCGGCGGTGGAGCAGGGAGAGCACTCCGAGGGTGACGGTGAGCGAGGCGAGGGCGATGACCGCCGCGTGGACCGGTACGGCTCCGGAAGCGGCGGCGTTCACGACCCGGCCGGGGTCCTGTGTCGTGGGTGCCCGGCCGGCCGCGCCCACCGTGGCCCAGCCCACGAAGCCCAGGGCGAGGAGCGCCTCCACCGACAGCAGCCGTCTGTGCGTCGCCGGGAACGTCCACCCGCTGATGTGCCGGACGAAGATCTCCTGGGTTCGGGCGCGCACGTGGACCACGCACGCCGCCAGGGCCGTCAGCACGAGCACGGCCCCGGCCCCGGCCAGGTTGAGCAGCTCGGTGCGCAGCGTGTGCACGGTGAGGGCGTGCGCTCTGCGGGCGCTCGTGCCGAGGGTCTCGACCATGGCGACGTAGCGGGCCGCCTCCGGGCTCTGCGCGCGGAACGCCTCGACCACCCGTGGGTCGGGGAAGACGGTCTGCCGGGCGGACAGGTGGTTCACGTAGGAGTTGTCGGAGAGCACGGCACCGTTGGGCAGGACGACGACCACCGGTTCGCGCAGCAGCGGCAGGGTGCCGCCGAGGCGTTCCTCGGCTCCGTACGTGAACAGGGTCTGGCCGGGGGCCGCGGGCAGCACCCGCACGTCGGGCGCCGTGTGCGGGGCGCCGTTGACCCCGAGCCAGCCCCGCACCCCCGCCACCAGCGCCCCGGAGTGTTCCGCGGCCGTGCCCGGCAGGAGGAGGCGCACGGTCGCGGCCGGTCCGTAGGGTCTGCCGTCGGGAGCGAGCACCTCCTCCTCGGCCAGGTAGGTGTCGTTGACCAGGAGCACGGGATTGCTCAGGGCCGGAGCCGGTCGCGCGGCGGCATCAGGGGGGCTCTCGGGGCGCACCGCTCCGCCGGGGTCCGCGGGAACGCCCGGGAGCAGTTCGGCGGGGTGCATCTGGACCGCCAGAACCAGGTCTCCCGCCGCGTCGGCCCTGCGCAGCCAGGGGCCGAGCGTGTCGTCCACCGCCCGTTCGTCCGCCCACCCGTAGTGCGCGCTCAGCGCCGGCCGCGACGTCTGCCCGTACCGTTCGTGCACCTCCAGTCCGAACCGCTGCTCCCGGGCCTCGCGCGCGGCGGTGGCCACGGAGCCGAGCAGTACCAGGGTCAGTGCCAGCGCCGGGACCCGTACCAGGTAGACGGCGGCGGTGGCGCCGCGCACGGGTAGCCGCCCCCGGAGCGCGGGCAGCACGCCGGTGGAGGCCACCAGGGCCAACACCGCAGCGTGCGTGAGGAGCGCGACCAAAGTGAGCGGCGTCAGCAGCGCCAGTGCCAGGAGAGAGTAGAAGCCCAGCTGGTTACCGCCGTTGTACAGGTGGAGGAGCCCTGCCACCAGCACGGCCGACGCGGGCACGACGATCGCCCACAACCGCAGGACGGCCCCCAGCTCACCCGCGAGCAACCGGCCGTAGGAGTGCCCCTGGAGCCGCCGCACCGCGTGGTCGCGTGCGGAGAGCAGCACCCCCGCTCCGGTGGCGGTGATCGTGGTGAGCACGGCGACCGCCGCGAGGTGGCCCAGGTGGCCTCCGGCGAGGAAGTGCCACAGCCGGGTCCGCTGGAGGCCGGGTGCCTCCCGCAGCCCGTGCGCGGCCAGCGACGCGCGGAGGTCGGCTGCGGCCTCCGGGCCGCCGAAGACCAGGTAGTAGCCGTGCGGACCCACGTCGCCGAAGGCGGAGAGCGGGTGGGTACGGACGGTCAGGGATCGGCCGAAGGCCGGGTATCCCTCCTCCAGCCAGCGTGCGTACCGGGAGTCCGGGTCGGGGACGGCCAGGTACAGGTGGACCAGGGAGGAGGGGGTGCGCACGTCCAGCACGGAGTAGCCGATGGCGGTGCCGTGGGAGTCGGCGACCTCCCGTACGGCGCGCGCCACCTCGTCGGTGCCGTGGGTGCCGTCGCCCTCGGTGATCCAGACCAGCTCCGGATCGTCGAGCACGTGGAGGGTCTGTTCGGCGGTGGCGGCCAGGAGGAAGGCGAGCAGCGCGGCGAACGCGACACACGCCGTGTAGGCGAAGGCGAGGGTCCGGTGGGGCACCTTGCGGTCCTGTCGGCGAGGGGAACCCGAGGGCTGGGGCCCGACGGGTTCCCGGGACGTGCGGGGGCGGGGCGGGGGTCAGCAGCCGTTGCGCCAGTACTGCTGGTTGTTGGCCATGGCCCGTGAGGCCTCGGCTCTGGCCCACACACCGGCGGAGGCGTTCACGCGCTCGGTGTGGGTGCCCACGGCGGTGGCTCCGTGACAGTTCCGGGGGTGGTGGTAGTACGACCGGACGAACCCCTGGCCGGGCACCCCGGTGAGACTGCGCTCCCACACGCCGCCACCGACGTGGGAGGTCTGGGCGAGAGCGGTTCCGGTGGCGAGGGCGAGGGCGGTGACCGCGACGGCGGTCAGACGGACGAGTGTCTTCACTGAGGCTCCCAGCAGGCGGTGGGCGGCGTGGTCGCGTGTGTGGTCCCGGGTGCGGGTGCGGGTGCGGCGGTGGTGCCGCCCGCTGGTCCGGCCACGGGAACGCGCCTTAGCAGTCGTTGCGCCAGTAGCTCTGGTTGTTCCCGTTGGCCCTCGGAGCGGAGGCGCGGGCCCACTGTCCCGCGTTCCGGTTCACGCGGACGGTGCGGGTACCGACGGCGGTGGCCCCGTGGCAGGAGGAGCCGTGGAGGTAGTGGGAGTAGACCTCGCCCGCTCCGGGGGCTCCGGTGACACCCCGGAACCATTCCCCTCCGCCCACGAAGGAGTGCGAGGCCAGGGCGGCCGCGCCACCGCCGAGGGAGAGGACGGCGGCGGTGAGGAGGACGGCGCCCGCGCGCTGGAGTGTGTTCACGGTGCCTCCCTCTAGCAGCCGTTGCGGAAGTACGACTGGTTGTTGGTCCAGGCCCTGGGGGCGCTGGCGTAGGAGGTGCTGCCCGGGGCGGTGTTGCGGGAGCGGTCGGTGTAGGTGCCCACGGCGGTGGACCCGTGGCAGTTGTGGGTGTGGTGGTAGTTCGAGTACACCGTGGAGTCGGTGACCCCGTGGTACCAGGTACCGCCACCGACCCGGGTTCCGGCCAGGGCCGCCCCCGCGGCCCCGGCGGTGATCCCCGCGGTGACGAGAACGGCGACGATCGCCTGACTGACGGTTGTTCGCATGCGTTGACCCCGGTCCGGTCGTCTTCCCCGCGTGGTCGCTCCGAGAGGAGAAACGTCGGGGAACGATGGCATCATCGAGAATTCGCGGAAGGACGAGTGAGAACTGACGCTCCCTTCCCGATTCCAGTACTACAGCGGGGGCGTCGCCGTTTCCTTTTGTGTGGCCGGATGCGGACACGATCCAAACACCCGCCCTGAACTGGGGTAACGGGGGCAACGTATCGGTCTTCGGGTGCTTTGTTCCCTTTGTCGATGTGTGGTGCGGTGCCCTTCCCGGTTCACGCGCGCGCGGCGGACCTTCGGCGGGTGCAGCGATCACGCGGGGCAGGGGCCGGGCGGAGGGGCCTGGCCGGAGCGGTACACCCAGGGCTCCGGCCAGGCCGCTGTCGTCACCCCCGCTCGTAGACGCTCACGTGGAACGGGCTCGAGGCGGTGAAGGGCTCCCCGTTCCAGCCGCCCCACCGGCGGGCCAGGCGCAACCCGGCCAGGCGCGCCATGAGGTCCATCTCGGAGGGCCAGACGGTGCCCGGGGTCAGGCGTTCTCGCGAGGCGACCCCTCGGTCACGACACCGGTGATCCAGTCCGCGTGCGCCACCGGGTTCGTGAGCACCATCGGACCCACACACAGCGGGTTCGCGTCGAAGTCACCGTCACGGCTGACGACGCCGACGAGTTCCCAGTCCCCCTCCCCGCCGCGAACGAGAGGACCCCCGGAGTCGGAGACGCACATCTGGGCCTCGTCGGTGGGGTGCTCCGAGCACAGGTCCCCCTCCGGGTCCATCTCCGCGCAGCGGTCGGGGGAGACCACCCCGGTGTCCAGCTGCTGGAGGGTGTCGGGCTTGCCCTCCTCGCCGAACTCGTCGAGCATCCCCCAGCCCAGACCGCGCACCGTCTCCCCCGGAACGGCCGACCCCTCCCCGACGCTCACGGGCCGCTGGTCGACCGGGGCGTCCAGGCGCAGGAGCGCGAGGTCGTTGCGCAGCAGGTACTGGGAGAGCGGGTAGTCGGGGTCGTCGCTGACGTCCTCCATCCCGTACTCCGGGTGGAAGACGACCTCGACCACCGCGCGCTCGCTGCCGCCCGCGTTCAGGTCGGTGCTGCCCACCCGTACCGTGAGCCGCTCGGGGGCGGTGCAGTGGCCCGCGGTGAGGACCCACCGCTCATCGACCAGCGCACCCCCGCACAGGTGCTCACCGTTGTCGTCGTACAGGGCCGCCATGAACCCGTACTCCTCGGTGGCGTCGACACCTCCGATGATCCCGAAGGCGGGCGTGGCCAGTGCCGTCGCCCCGAGGAACGCCCCCACGGCCAGACCTCCGGCGACCATCGGGGCGCGCCCGGCCCCGAATCGACTCCTGCGGCTGTCAGTCATGCCGGACCCTTCCGTCCTGGGATGTGATCGTGCGGCGGCTCGCCGCCACACCCCAAACTAGGAAGCGCGAGCCCCCGGGGCATCGGCCACGAGGACCAGCCGGGCCACCGACGAAAGTGCTCCACCACGCGGCGAAGGGACTACGGAAGACACGCCCGGAGGATACGGAGGTACACGGACACCGGGCCCCGTCAGGCGGGGAGACGGGAGCCGAGGGACAGCCCCATCCCCTCGGCAGAGGACTCGACCGCCCTGACCGCCCACACCCGTTCGTCGATCCGGGTGCCCTTGGCGGTGGTGTACCCGTCCACCGCCAGGACCCGGGAACGCTCGTCCTCCCCCAGGAGTCGGGCGGTCGAACGGGACCCGTCCGAGAACACCAGGGGGAACTCCCCGGAAAGGCCTCCGGGGGTCCTCGCCGTGGTCGCCACGAACACCCGGGCTCCGGGAAACAGGTGGCTGTACCCGGCGTGGGCGGTGGTGGCTGCGCTCATACGGGTCCCCAGAGACGGTGGTCCGGACCCCTCCACACTCGCAGAACCCCCTCCGGCAGCCGGGGCGCCGCGTCTCCGGCGTGTTCGCGCGACCCCTTGCCCCTCGGCACCGCGTGCTCCATGATGCGTCCGACACCAACGGATGACGGAACCCGCCGAGTGGGGCCACTCCGCGCCCCCCGTGCGGCTGTACAGAAACGGGTCCCATGCCGAGTGAAGGAAAAGCCCGGGCCGAGTACGAACGTCTCTACTCCGCCGCCGCATGGATGCTGGCGTTGGAACACCCGTGGAGCCGGAAGCGGGGCTGGTCGCAGGAACGAATGACGGCCTGGTGTGACCTGGCGCGAGTATTGGCCTCCGACGCGCGGGACACCTCCGGGCCCGGGGACCCCTCCGATCCGACACGGCACCTGCTGACCCGTCGGGGTCCCGGAGACCAGCCCGTGCCCCTGGCCGGTGCTGCCCGGGACTGGTGGGCCCGGCTGGAGGGGGCGGGCCAGTTCCGACACCCCGGTTACGTGCTGCTGGACCACCCCGAGATCTACGGGGACGTCGCCTTCGAGCCCGGTTCGTGTGTGATCGTCACCGACCGATGGGTGTCCGCCGTGGCGCGGGTGACAGCCGACCTCGAACGGCGCCTTGCCCCGGGACTACCCGCATGTGAGATCGCACCTGAGGCTGGCACTCTCTCCGTGACCCTGCACGAGATCGCCGATCACCTGCGCGGTGCGATCACCGGCCGGGGACCCACTCCCCGCCCCGGCCGGGCTTCCTGGGTCGCCTCGACCCCGGAACCGTTCGCCACCCGGGCCGACACCTCACGCCGGGAGCTCCTGCGAGAGGTGGCTCGGCGCGCGGCCGACCAGATCCCTTCTCGGGAACGCCTCATCGCCGCGAAAGACCGCAGCGTCGGTAGGAAGACGGCCCTGGCGGCACAGACCCTGCGGCGGGTCCTCGCGGGAGAGGAGGACCAGCCCTGGCGCGACCGCGGCACGATGGACCCCGGGCACGCCCTGATGGCGGGAAGTCGTGACCCCTCCTTCCGCAGTATGGACGAGAAGTTCCGACGAGAGCTGTTCGGGGAGTCCCCGCTTCCGAGGGTGCCGGTCGAACGGGAGTACGCCGAGCCGTACCGGCCTGGCGAACCCCTCTGGAAGGCGCTGGTCCCGGGGACCGTGGACGTCGTCGCGGAGATCCTCGACGAGGCCGCGGCCCGCCTCGAACCCGGCCGTTCCACGGCCATGGTCGGCTACGACGCCCAGGTCTTCTCGCACCTGTGCGGCAGGATCACCGACCGCCTGTTCGGGCTGTGAGCCGAAGGGTCGGAGGAGTCGTTCCCTGTCATCGCCGTACCGGGTGTCGGGCGGCCGGGCGGGCCCGGACTTCCGACGCTCGGAATTCCCCGGTCCCCTTCCAAGAGCCAACGTTCACTTCTCACGTCCGCTCAGCGGTGTTAAGGTGCCCGGCATGCTCTCAGCGCGCTCGATCTCCGAGGCCCGCCTGTACATCGAACTGCGTTCTTGTGGGGAGTGCGGCGGCTCTTGGACGGCGCCTCTGCACAGGCTGAACCTCATCGGCGGTCGACCGGTCGCCGTCGACACGGTCGCGTGTTCCTCCTGCGGTCGCCAGGAGCGGTTCGAATTCCTCCTCCCGACGGAAGTGGAGACCGCGTCGGGGTATGGGGGCGCGGACAGCTCACAGATCCTGGACGCCGGAGAATTCCTGTGGGCCAGTGATCACTACGCCGACCTCGCCTTCGACCGGAGGGACGCGGCCACGCCCCAGGAGCGGGCCGCGGTCGCCGAACTCCTGAAACGGTCGGTCAACGCGCTGGAAGAGGTCCTCAAGTTCGTGCCGGGGGATGCTGACCGCGTGCCTTTGGACGACATCACGTCCGACCGGGGGCGTTCTCTCTACGGGAACAACCCCGATCGTTTCCGAGCGGTCCACGTGGAGGCAGAACTGCTGAATCTGTGCCGACTGTGGGATGCCTATGGAGTCCAGGAACCCAGAGGTGCCCACCCCGAGTGATCGACCGGGAGTCCGCGTTCCCAGTGTCCGCCCAGTGGTCGGCGAGAACTCGGGGGCTCCACCCGCGCTCCCCGGGTCAGGTGCCGCGGAGGAACTCCTCCGCCTGGCTGCGCAGCGGTTCGGGGGCGGCGGACCAGACGGGGAAGCTCATCAGCTCGCGCAGCTTGACCGCCTTCACCTCCCGCGGGGCGTCCTTGCTCAGACGAAGGTGGAACCAGGCCTGGTCCAGCTGGTCGAAGGGCAGGTCCCAGGACACACCGACGCCCTCCTCCACGTGGCCGGGCGGCGGGGAGAAGACGGCGACCTCGTCGGCGGTCGCGGCCGGTTCGATCTGGAGGAGGGTGAGGTCGAGCCGTTCGAAGAGGTCGCGGAACAGCGCCCGGTGTCTTTCGACGGTCTCGGTCGAGGGACGTTCTCCCTTGTGGAAGTAGACGGAGAGCAGCCATCCGTCGTCGCCGCTGCGCCCGAGCTCCAGGAGGAGGCGCCGGGCGTCGTCGGTGAAGTACCGGTGCGCGATGCTCGTCGCCGCGCCGTACCCGGCGGTACGGGGCGTGTCCTCGTCGAGCCCGAGCGTCTCGTGGAGCCACCGCACCTGGTCGGTGGTGAGGTCTCCGTAGGCGTGGGCGATGAGTGCGGGCAGGAACACGGGTGGAGTCCCTTCCGTGGTCGGGGCCGTGCGGACCCTCGGGTGGGGCCGCCCCACACACGGGGCAGGGAGTGTGACTGGTCGACTGCCACGCTAGCGTCACGGGACGTTCGGCTGAAGGGCCGGGTGGACCGCGTGATCGAGCAAGAAGGTATCTGGGGTAGCTCTCTTGTCATGACTACCCGCGGGTGCTCGGCTGCCATGAGATGCACTGTGGTCACGCGGGAAGCCTAAGGAAGCTCGGCTTGCACCGCTTTGCCTCCGAGCAGGTCCGGGCTTTCACACTCGAATTGATGCACCATCCCCTCTACCGCCGTGTGTTTTCTCCCGCAGTAGTTCGCAGACTCGTCTGGACCGATATTCGTGGCCTGCTCGTTCTTCTGAAGCGCGAGCACAGAGAGGAGATCGAATGCCCTGTGGCCAGGGTAGCCCTGAGGAGGTGTGGAGGCCTCCACGGTAGTTTCGGGTTATGAGCGGTGACGAGGACGGTGAGGGCCGTTGGGTGGTGCACGGTGAGCGCACCCTGTACGACAACCCGTGGGTGCGGCTGGGTAAGGCCGACATCACCACCCCCTCGGGCAACAGGTTCGAGCACCACACCGTTACTCTGCCCTCGGCCGCGGTGATCGCGATTCTGGACCGCGCTGAAGAGCACGTGCTGATGAGTTACCGTCACCGGTTCGTGCCTGACGTGTGGGGCTGGGAGCTGCCCGGTGGGCTCCTGGATACCGAGGAGACACCGGAACGGACCGCCGTTCGCGAAGCTCTGGAGGAGACCGGCCACCGGGTTGGCACGGTGGAGCACGTGGCCACGTTCGAGCCGATGATCGGCACGGTACGCAGCCCCCACCACGTCTTCGTCGGACGTGACGCCGAACTCGTCGCGGACCCGACCGAGTTCGACGAGGGCGTCTACGAGTGGGTGCCCCTGGCCAAGACTCGCGACCTGGTCTCTGAAGGACGTGTGCAGAGCTCAGGCACTCTCATCGCCCTACTCCACCTGCTCGCCTCCTGACAGCGCTCGTGGTTCCAGTAATCGGGCCAGACGGGCGCGTTGGCGGACCGACCCGGAACGCTTCGACAGCTCGACGGCGCGTCGCGCCTGTCCACTGGCCTGGGTGAGGTCGCCGCAGGCGGCGTAGGCCGTGGCCAGATCGGTGCGCAGACCGGCCTCGGCACGCCCCAGCCCGAGGTGCGCGATGTCCGCCAAAGCCCGGATGAGGTCCTCGATCGCCTCGGGCACACCGAGGCGTGCAAGGCAGTGGCCCCGCCAGCGCAGCAGGTGGGTCCGGTCCAGCATGAGGAATGGCAACGCGGGATCATCCGGCTGGTGGGGGAGAAGAGCGAAAGCCCGTTCCATGGCCTTCTGGGACGCCACCTTCTGCCCCAGACAGGCGTGCACCTCTCCTTCGGCGGCCCACATCCACGAGCGCAGCAACGGGGCAGCGACCCACCGCCGTCTTTGTGCACGGCTCTGAGCACGGTGAGTGCTTCCGGCGCTTGGCCGCTGTCCAACAGTACGTAGATCTGTTCGGCGCTCACGTGGGCCAGGATCACGGGGTCCTGGCTTTCGCGAGCCGCCGCCTTGGCGAGTTCGTAGTACCGCCAGGACGTCGCTGAGCGTCCTGAGTCGAGCGCCTGCCATCCGGTCAGGGACGCTGCTTCGGCCAAGGCGCGGGCCAGTCCGCGCCGTGCGGCCCCCGGGATGGACTGGTGCAGCAGCTCCTCCATTTGCTGGACGTGGGCCTGGCTCTGCGCCAGAAGGTAGTGAGCGCCCAGTTTCCGGTCGATCAGGCGTAGGTTCTGTGTCTGCTCCTCGAACAGGGTGATGAGTGTCTGGTCGATTGAGGCGACCTCCAAGCGTTCCCGCACCTGGTGTGCGAGAGCTGATGTGCCCATCGGATCGACGCGATGACCGGCGACAGACTTCTTCGTGTCCGTGAGCGGCTGTCGGGGTGCCAAGCCGAGCAGGACACGTGAGGGGTCGGGCATGTCGAGCCCGTCGGCGATCCGCTCGATCAGCCGCAGTGAACTGACCGTTCGCCTGCCGCTGAGGATCTCGCTCACCCGTCCCTGTGCGATGCCGGTCACTGAAGCGATCCGTGTCTGGCTCGCACCGTGTCCCTGGGCCAGCCGGAGCAAGCTGGCGATGTCGCGCTCGCGCAGGGCTCGCTGTGTCTCCTGACGTTCCCAGGCCCAGGCCGGGATGGTGATCTGTTCCCAGGAACGACCAGGCATGGATTCCCTTCGGCCGACGCGCGCACGGGGCCCGATTATCTCTGAGGGGGATATCCATCAGGAATGGGAGGAGCGGTGTCCGCAACGGAATCGTCGCCTGTGACGCAACCCCCGCTCCATCGCGAGCGCCGTCACAGGAGCCTGTCCATGGACGTTTCCCGGACCACCGAGCCCGTGCCGACCTACATCGGCACCGACACCACCCTGCGGGTGAAAATCCTCGACGCCTGCGGTATGACCTGCACCTTCTGCCACAACGAGGGCACACCCGTCGTGGTCGACAACCGTAACCGCGGCCCTGGGCCTTTCACTAACTCCGGTACCTCGGGGCGGATGTCGATCTACGCAGCCACCAACGGAGTTGCCTTTCTGCCCGCCACCATCGCGCCTGATGAGAACTTCGCTCATGCTTTGCGGCAGCTAGGCCAGAGCATGGGGTTCACCGAACTCCACCTCACCGGAGGAGAACCCACACTCCATCCGCGCCTGCCCGAGCTGGTCCGTCTGGCCACAGCCGAGGGCTACCGGGTGTGCATGACCTCTAACGGTGAGAACGGGGCCCGACAGATCTCGGCCTGCGCCGGGGCGGGGCTCGACCGTGTCAACTTCTCCGTCTTCGGCACCACACCGGAAGAACTCGCCCGGGTCCAGCACGCCCGTTTCCGCGATCCGGCCAAGGCCGCTACCAAGATCGAGGCCCTGCACGCCTCCATCCAGACCTGCGTCGACCACGGGGTTCGGGCCAGCGCCAACATCGTCGTCATCGACCACACGCACATCGACCGCGTCCACCGGCTCCTGGATACCTACGCCCCCGAACTGTCCGTGCGCTTGCTCAACTCCCTTGATCACGGCCAGGAGTCCATCGACGCCATCCACGAGCTCCTGGCTCAACGCGGTGCCGTCGCCGAGGCCCATCACCTCACTGCCGGAACCTCCGGAGCACGCACCGCCTACCGCATCGGCGGCGGCCAACGCCGTGTCCACGTCAAGTGGATCCGTCCGGTACGCCTGCCCATCACCTGCCAGGGGTGCCGGTTGAACAACGACACCGACTGTCAGGAAGGCTTCTACGGCCTGCGCCTGTACCGCGACCGTCATGGTCGCCACCTGGTGGGTGTGTGCTTGCAACGCATGGACCTGTGCCAGCCGATCGAGGACTTTCTCCGCTCCCCCGTCAAGGACGAGATCCTCCGCCTTCGCCAGACCGACCGTGACAGGCTGGAGGCCGTCCACCGAGCCCCCGCGTCTTCTCCCACCACGACACACAGCACGGAAGGAAACCCGAAGCCATGAGCGCGATCGAGTATGAGGCCAAGGTCCTGGACATCAACGTTGACCAGATGGCCCAACGCATCCTCGACAAGGGCGGCACCGACCTGGGGGAGGTGCTCCAGCGCCGCTACGTCTACGACATCGAACCCGGCGATGCCTCCCGCTGGATACGCCTGCGTGACAACGGAAACCAGGTCACGCTCACGGTCAAGGAGATCGACTCCGACGCCATCGGTGGCACCCGCGAGACCGAGACCACCGTGGGTGACTTCGCTACCGCCAATGCCCTGCTGGGCAAGCTCGGCTATACCCCCAAGGCCTACCAGGAGAACCGCCGCCACAGCTTCACCCTGGACGGGGCGCAACTGGAGATCGACACCTGGCCGCGCATTCCCGCCTACCTGGAGATCGAGGCCGACAGCCGAGCCGAGGTCGTCCGCGTCACGGCCCTACTCGGCTACACCGAGGCGGACCTGACGGGCGAGAACACCACTAAGGTCTATGCGCGCTACGACATCGACCTGGCCACCATCACCGAACTGCGCTTCGGCACGAAGTGAGTTCTCGGCTGTGGTGTGTCCTCGCTTTGTGCGGCGTGGGCAACCACAGCCTCACGCAAGGCATTCCGAGGGCTGCTATTCGCTGTGGTCGGCCTGAGCCAGGGAAATGCGTGACGTTGCCTCGGTTGGTGGGCAAATGCCCGCTTTTGGGTAATTTGTCGACAAAACGAGGAGTTTGAAGTGCCTAAGATGCCCTGAGTACCGTGAGCAAATCATCGCTCTGGCCCGATCCGGCCGCACCCTGAGAGGGAGCCACCACCAGCGACGACAAAGCCGAACTGGCCCGCCTGCGCTGTGAGAACGCCCGATTGCGCGAGAGACGCGAGATCTCGCGCAAGGCTACGACCTTTTTCGCCTGAGGAGTGTCTACGTCACCCCCGGCGATCGAACATGTGCCAACCCGTCCAAGCTCAGTGACTTCGTCTGCCGCTCCACTCCGGGGCTCGTTGGGAGCACGAGCGCCTACCGGGGAACCCACGAGGTAGCACTTTGCTCTAGTAGATGGCGATCGCGTCCACGATCACTGCGGGGCCAGAGATGTAGGCGTACACATCTTCGCTCGGCAAGTCCACAGGCAGTTGCTCTACGAGCTCCTTGACCTGTTCGGCGGCGCTGGCCATCAGGGTGCGGCGCAGCATGTGCTCCCACCCGTGCAACAACCACTCCTCCGAGCTGAAGTACCCCTCGTTCCCAGCGGGAATGAGCTGCCGCACGCTGCCCAGTACCCGAAGGTCTCCTTCTACCCGGTCAGCCGAGGCTTGATCGATGAAGTGGTCCGGCCGCACATTCACGTATACCTGAATCGGGAGGGAAGAGCCCTTCAGCTCCAGCAGAATCGGGACCGGCAACAGCTCGTTCTGCAGGTAGACCCGCTTCAGGGCTTGGGAGACTTCCTCGTCCTCTGCGCTCATTTCGAGCACCGCCCCGATGTCACCTTCGGTGCTGTCCATCAGCATCCGCATGACGTAGAACATCTTGCCGACCAGACTCGCCGCAGTGATGCGGGTCTGCCCGTTCAGTTCGACCACGAGATCCTTGCTCAAGGCATGGGTCTCGTCGGGGCATACGGTCACAGCAGGGCGCTGGATCAGCCCGTCGATGACCTTGCTGACCGTGGCTTTCTCCTTGGGAGCGAGGGTGTAGGTGGACTGCAGCTCCACATCGCTTCCTGCGGCCAGGTTGGCACCGAACCCGGAGATGCCGATCTTGCCGCCTCCGGATCGCTTCCTGACCGCCTTCTCGACGATCTCGGCCTCATGCGGGAAGGGCACGTCGTTGTACTCAGCGTGTGCGAGCAGGGTGTCGGCATCGAGGTAGATCGGATTGCGTAGCGCCATGGTTCAACGTTCGCATGCCTAGGCGACAATCGATGATCCGACGCTGTCGGGTGGAAGACCGGGGGCGGAGTCGACGGGAGCCGCGCGCGTCATGGGCGCACCCCCGTGCGCCCGCTGGTGCACCCTGAACATGAAAACGGCCCCTGGTGTGCGAACGATGTTCGCTGCTCAGCGGCCTTCTTGCGTACGGAGCGGATGACGGGAATCGAACCGCCCACCGCCAGGGCGCTGACCTGTCAAAACACGAGAACCCGCAGGCAGTGGCGCTGCTTGTCACCCCGTTACCCCTGGTTCCCCCACATTGCGCTGACCCCCGTGCGCCCTCCGGGTGCACGACCTTCGCCGTTTTGGTGCGCCCTCGTGGGTGCACCGTAGGTTGAATCACGCCATCTGGGCACTGCATGTAGCGGGCGGGAAGGAGGCGATAGAAGCTTCACGCGACTCATCGGCCTGGAGGGCCAAGAATGCTTTTCATGGCCGATCTCGCATTTCTCCGACCTGCGAGGATGAGATCCGAATCACCATAATCCCCTGTGGGTGTCTCATATTGCCCTCCTCGTGTGGCACACTGGTGCTCATCTGTCCTATTTTTGGGCCGTACTAATCAGCGCGCGCGATCTGAACTTCGATGTACTGTTCAACAGCTCCGCGAACCTGCAGCGCGCCTGTGTGAAGTGTCTTTTATTGATTCTTCAATAGAAGATGACTGGTCCCTATTGATCAAGGAAATGTCGACCTAGCGCTGTAGCTATTTCGGGATAATTAAACCGCAGATTCATGGAAATTTTGACAAAGAACGGAAGTGGATTTAATGCCGATTCGAAATGTGGCATACCTGTCGGAGAGGAAAGTGGAGATGGAATTCATTCATGTTTCGAAGGAGCTCTCCTTGTCCAAGGTTGATGTGAAGCTAAATATGGCCGTGGTGGCCTCTGGTGTTGAGTTCGGCAAGGAGGGAGGGTTCGGTCAGGCGCTGCATGTAAAGTTAGAGGCACTCATTGATCATCTCAGTGCACTCGCGTTCGATTTCGGAGATTCTGACGTAAAACTGGGTTCCTGGATTAGATTTGATTTGACCTTCGACTACGCTACGGGCCATCGCGACAGTAGTCCCGGCGCTCCGAATGATCTGATTTTCTTTGCGGGTTCTGAACTCTCTTCTGTTGGCCCCCCTGTGAAACTGTTGCTTTGTGGTAGTTCGCGTCATGCACGCTTGCTTCGAAGTGAGCCGCTGGGTCATAAGGATGAGCATGATCGTGGCCATGTTGGTTCTAATACCGACTGGATCGATGATGTGGTTATGCAGATCGAGAGGGATGAATCAGAGAATCGATCTATAGCTCCGAAAATCCGCTCGCGAATGACGGAGTCCGAACAAAGGCGGGAGCACTATGACTGGGTTGCTCAACAAGTTCACAGGATCACGGTTCAGGACCATCCTCCTGCGCAGACTGCCGACCTTAAAGGTCTGGCGCAAGTGCTCTGGATTGCTCCCAATGAATATATTGGTTCTGTTGTCCTAGCGACGCCGCTATATTTGGAATATTCTCACAAGAAGAGAACTTTCCGTGAGCGAATGCGTCGTCGGTTTCGGGGTGTCTAAATGCTCAACCCGTGGGTTAGGGTTAATCAATCCGATAGTCTTTGGGGTGGGCTATTGAAGGCGTGAGGAGATCATAGATTTATTGGCATTGGGGATTAATCAGCGGAAGTGGGAATGTAGGCTGCCCATCGCTGGCAGTGGGTCTGAGCGCTGTCACGCAGCGCGCTCTATGACAGCCTCGTCGTGCTCTACTGTGCCGGTGTGAGTACGCGATGGACGATCCACGGCGAGAAGCTGGTGGACGGGAACCGGCACATCCGACTGTCCACGGTCGACGTCACCCTCCCGGACGGGGTGTCCTTCACGCAGTACGTCGTGGCCATGCCCCCGGCGGCGATGACGCTGGTGGTCAATGACCAGCACGAAGTGCTCCTGATGCGGCGGCACCGGTTCATCATCGACCGGTGGGTGTGGGAGCTACCGGGCGGCTACGTGGACGGAGCGGAGGACATCGAGGCTGCGGCGGCGCGTGAGGTCGAGGAGGAAACCGGGTGGCGGCCCCGCTCGATGGAGCACATGGTGACCTTCCAACCCGCGATCGGGTCGGTGGACCAACCCCAGATCATTTACCTGGCACGCGGTGCTGACCTGACGGACACCCCTCCGGACATCAATGAGGCCCAGGAAATTCGCTGGTGGCCGCTGGAAGAGGCGGTGAAGATGATCGACCGTGGGGAGATCGTCGGTGCGTCCACGGTTGTGGCGGTCTACCGGGCGCTCACTCTGGTGTGACCGCTTCCTTGGCGCGCACGGTGAATGGCTCGACTGCGGACGAGCTTTCGTGGGTACCGAGCCGATGGCCCAAGCGGCGTAGGTAGGACAGGACTCGGCGGGACTGCAACCCTTCGGCCAGGGCTTGGCCACCGACCCGAACGGCTTCTTCGGGTTCGGTAGCCGCGTGGGTTGTGGCGAGCATCAGCAGGTTGAACGTGCGGCCGCGGACTTGATCAGTGTTCATCTCCAGGGAGCGTTCCGTGTACGCGGCGGTCTGGGTGTTGTCGTTCAGGGCGAGGAAACAGTGGGCGACCTGGGCCGCAAGGTAGGCCTCATCGAAGTAGGCCAGCCACTCCGGGGCTGTTCGCAGTCGTAGGCCATCCACCCCACGGCCTTGGTGAGTTCGGTCGCCGCTGAGAACAGCTCTCGCCCGATCTCCTCGGTGTAGGTGCCGTGCAGGAGCGGGGTGGCGTTGGCGTCGAGGTACTGCACGACGGTGCTGCGGATGCGACCCCCGCCCACGCGGTTGTCGAGGTCAGGGAAGGCCGGGCGATGACCACATTGCCCCCGAGGCCCGACCTCTACGGAAAGAGCGTCACGCCCGGCCCGCCACGCCCGCTGACGGTTCCTGCGCCTGGAGCGCACCTGGCCATGGGTACAGGCGTTCACCACGGTGATCCGAAGTGTCCACGCCGTCGCCGAGCGCGCCAACACACTGCTCCGGCTCGAACACGGCCGCACCGCCTGAACAGAGATCACCAACCGTCACGAGACGTTACCGAGAACGGTTCAATGCTGACTCAAGCTCTGCCACACCACTGCGGTAGTAAGCAAGGCGCGTGTTGATCGCTTCACGGTGGAAGCGCTCAGGCGATTCCTCTCTGAGGGATCTTCCCAGGTCAGAGAAGAACGCACTTTCCGGAACCTCGTCAGCCCTTTCCGGAATGAACTTCAGGACCTCTTCAAGCATGACGACCGCACGCTGCATGAGGGAACGGGCCACACGGAGTTCCTCCTTCGAGAGACCCGTGACATCCACCGGGACTTCCGACGCTCCTCTGTCACCGAGCCGCAGGAACTCTCCCGGATCGATGATGCTTGATGGCGTACTTCCACCGATCGCCGGGTAACCTGCTCGTTCTCTGGTCTCGAGTTCGAACTCATACCGACCTGACCCGGAACAGCGTCCGCACTGCCCCTCGTAGACAGCGACGAACACTCCGTCACGCTTCTCCAGCCAGTGATCTACCTGATCCAGGATGGGGTAATCGCATGAGCACAGGTGAAGCTGTAGATAGAGGCGGGCCTCTCGGATGGATCGCGCGTACAGCATGGTCGCGATACTAATCGGGGATCGTCCCTGTCGACGACTGGTGTCCGGTCATAACGGTGACAGGGAATCGGTGGCCGCGCGAACCTCGACGCGCGGCGCGGAGGTGGCGACGCAGTGTTCACTCGAAGGGGGCGTCGTGCCCGAACGAGACCCTGTGGCGATACGGCCCGCGGCTAAGGATCGGCTCCCCCGGATCGTGAGGGAAGAGTTCGGCGAAGCCTTTCGGCAGATCGAAATGAAACGTGAGGGTCGGCGCGAATTCTTCGCTCTCGGCGACTCGAACAACACCCCCTTCACGATCCGTGTTGACGCGGGACCACTTCCGGACAACGAGCTCGTCCGCGTTTACGGGAACACGTCCTCGGACAACCATGTCATTCTGCTCTCCGATCAACTGGATATCTGGACCGAGATCGGGTTCTGCTGGGCGACGAGGTTGGCGAAGGGCGCTTCGAGGCCCATGCCACCGACCACGGGCTGATGGTCGGTATGGGAGGCACGGGCGCTTCAGTAGTTGAAGCCAGCCTCCAGGAGAACCCGAACGCCCGTGTCACGACTCTGGGAGGCGAACCCGCGTTCGTGCTCCAGAACGCCGTTCGGCTCAAGGAGCTGCCAGAGCGGCACGGCCTCTACGGCGACGGGCGTCTGCCGAAGATCGATGGTCGGCTCTCGTCACTGGACGCGCCACCGGACCGGATGGCCGTCCGCGGGTTCACGTTGAGGCTGTGGACACGAAGACGGCCCCTGGCGCGCGAACCGTGTTCGCTGCTCAGGGGCCGTCTTGCTTACGGAGCGGATGACGGGAATCGAACCCGCGTTATCAGCTTGGGAAGCTGAAGTTCTACCATTGAACTACATCCGCGTCGGGACGCCCGAGGGGCTGTCCAACGCTGGCTATCCTAGCCCAACTCCGGGCCCGGAAGGCAAGTCGGCGGGGTGAGCGGTGCTGCGGACGGCGTGTTCTCGCAGGCGGTAAGTTCGGAGCGTGCTGCTCTCCGATCGCGATATCAGGTCAGAAATCGACTCCGGGCGGGTCCGGATCGATCCCTTCGAACCCTCCCTCGTCCAGCCGTCGAGCATCGACGTCCGCCTCGACCGGTTCTTTCGGGTCTTCGAGAACCACAAGTACCCCCACATCGACCCCTCTGTGGAGCAGCCGGACCTGACCCGGCTGGTCGAGACCGACGGGGAGGAGGCGTTCATCCTTCACCCCGGCGAGTTCGTGCTGGCCTCCACCTACGAGGTGGTGACGCTGCCGGACGACATCGCGAGCCGGTTGGAGGGCAAGAGCTCCCTGGGGCGGCTGGGGTTGCTGACGCACTCCACGGCCGGGTTCATCGACCCCGGTTTCTCCGGGCACGTCACCCTGGAGCTGTCCAACGTGGCCACGCTCCCGATCAAGCTCTACCCGGGGATGAAGATTGGTCAGCTGTGCATGTTCCGGCTGACCTCGCCCGCGGAGCGCCCCTATGGTTCGGCGGCGTACGGGTCCCGGTACCAGGGCCAGCGCGGGCCCACTCCGTCGCGGTCGCACCAGAACTTCGTGCGGACCCGGATCGTCGAGGGGTAGCCGGGCGGGGGCCCTCTGGATCACCGGAGGGCGCTTACGGTACGGTCATGTACTGACACGTTCTGTCGCATTTACCCTCTGTCTCGTGAATGTGATGCAGCTCACCCTCGCGTGGCTAGTGGCATAGATCACATATGGACGTTTTCCGACGTCGGCATCCCGTGTCACAGGTCGGCGGACGGGTTTTATGGCGCCTAAACCTGTTATCTGGTAGTGACATGCCGCCTGAACTGTGTGTTCATATCTCGGTAAGGTTGCGCCCCGACGTGAACCAGGTAGTGGTTTCGCCCGATTCGGGTGCGCACGGAGGGGGCTCTGCGCGGACCGGCTACCTGAAGTAGCCGCGGGCCGTGCGTGGGGTGATCACATCCCGCTCGGCCTCGCGCCAGGGACAGCCCCCTTGAGGAGACCGTGCCAGTAGTACGCGCAGACCACCTGTACAAGGTGTTCGGTAGGCAGTCGAAGGCGGCCGTCGAACGGCTTGCCGACGGCAGCCACCGCGACACCATCGCCGACCTCGACGTGACCGCTGCCGTCATCGACGTGTCCTTCGAGGTCCAACCCGGCGAGATCTTCGTCGTCATGGGCCTGTCGGGATCGGGGAAGTCCACCCTGATCCGCATGCTCAACGGACTTCTCGACGCCACGTCCGGATCGGTCGAGATCGACGGCGTCGACATCACCACCCTGAGCCACAAGAACCTGCTGAAGCTGCGCGGCGAGAAGATCAGCATGGTCTTCCAGCACTTCGCCCTGCTGCCGCACCGCACGGTTCTGGAGAACGCCGCCTACGGGCTGGAGCTGCGCGGCCTCCCGCGCGCCGAGCGTTTCGCCAAGGCCAAGGAGACCCTCGCCCTCGTGGGGCTGGAGGGGTGGGAGGACAAGCTCCCGCAGCAGCTTTCGGGCGGTATGCAGCAGCGCGTGGGCCTGGCCCGCGCCCTGGCGGCCGACACCGACATCATCCTGATGGACGAGGCCTTCAGCGCCCTGGACCCGCTGATCCGTCGCGACATGCAGACGCAGCTCCTGGAGCTCCAGGCGACGCTGGGCAAGACCATCATCTTCATCACGCACGACCTCAACGAGGCCATGCGCCTCGGTGACCGGATCTGCGTGCTCCGCGACGGCCGGGTGGCCCAGATCGGTGAGGCCTCGGAGATCCTGAACTCTCCCGCGAACGAGTACGTCGAGCGCTTCGTCGAGGACGTCGACCGCAGCCGCGTGCTCACGGCGGCCGGGGCCCTGGCGGCTGTCGCCGTCGACGCCGACGCCCCCGAGGTCGCCGCTGACACCCTGGTCGCCGACCTGTTCACCAGCGTCGCCACCGAGAACCGCCTCCGCGTCGTCTCGGGCGATGGAGAGGTGCTGGGCATGGTCACCCGCGAGTCCGTGCTCGCCGCGCTGGTGCAGGGTGAGACCGCGGAGGTGGCCCAGTGACCCCGGTCGACTTCCCTCCGTCGCTGCCCATCGGTGACGGCTTCGAGGCCGTCAACTCCTGGCTGAAGAGCAACTTCGGCCTGTTCTTCGACCTCACCGGCGACTTCATCCGCTGGGCGGTCTCCGTCCTGTCCGGGTTCTTCGTGGACCCCGCGGCCGGTCAGCTCGCCTTCCTCGCGGCCGTGATCATCGCGGTCCCGTTGGTGCGCGCCCGCCGGGTCCCGTTGCTCGCCATCGTCGTGGTGGTCTCGCTCCTGTACATCGCCGAGGCCCAGTTCGCGCTGGTGACGGGCTTCGTCAACAGCGTGCCGGGGCTCTTCCGCTGGGCGATGGGCGTGTTCGACACGAACATCGAGCCCACCTTCGTCGTCTCGCTGGTCTTCCTGATCGCGACGGCGGTGCTGGGCGTGGTGGACCAGGCCAACCGCGTGCGCACGGGGATCGTCGCGGGCGGATGGCTGGTTCTGGTGCTGCTGGGCTGGCTGGTCCTGCCCGCGCTGGTCACCAACCCGATGTCGGTGCTGATGATCCTGCTGCTGAGCCTGCTCGCGCTCTCGGTGGCCGGATGGCGTCTGGGCGTCTTCGCGCTGGTCGCGCTGACCGTGGTGGCGTCCGTGGGCCAGTGGTCCAACGCCATGGACACCCTCGGCCTCGTGCTGGTGGCCAGCATGATCGCGGTGGTCATCGCGATCCCCATCGGCATCCTGGCCGCCTACAACGACGTCGTCAGCAAGGTCACCAAGCCCGTCCTGGACCTCATGCAGACGCTTCCGGCGTTCGTCTACCTGATCCCGGCGATCTTCTTCTTCTCCATCGGCGCGGTGCCCGGTGTGGTCGCGACCATCGTGTTCGCGATGCCGCCCGGTGTGCGCCTGACCGAGCTGGGCATCCGCCAGATCGACAAGGAGCTGGTCGAGGCGGGCGAGGCCTTCGGCGCCCCCAGGCACAAGATCCTCACCGGTATCCAGCTGCCGCTCGCCCTGCCGACGATCATGGCCGGCGTGAACCAGGTGATCATGCTGGGCCTGTCCATGGTCGTCATCGCGGGCATGGTCGGCGCCGGCGGTCTCGGCAGCCAGGTGTACCAGGGCATCACCCGCAACGACGGTGCGCTCGGCTTCGAGGCCGGTATCGCCGTGGTGATCCTGGCGATCTTCCTGGACCGCCTGACCGCCGCCGTCACCCGCAAGAGTCCCCAGGCCAGGGTCGGCAGTGCGTCCTGACACCGGTCTTTTCCCCGTAGTCCTGATGGAAGGAATCCAGATGAACAGCCGTAAGCGCATGATGGCCCTGGCCGCGGCAGGTATGAGCGGTGTGCTCCTGCTGACCGCCTGTGGCGGTGACGGCGAGGACCTGACCGGCGGCTCCGATGACGCGGCGCAGGACACCGGCGCGGGTACCGCCGACGACCTCAAGGACGTCAACATCGCGCTGATCGCCTGGGAGGAGGCGATCGCGGTCACCCACATGTGGGAGGTCATCCTGGAGGAGAAGGGCTACAACGTGGACGTCACCGACGTCGACGTGGCCCCGATGTACCAGGGCGCCGCCAACGGCGACGTCGACCTGTTCCTCGACACCTGGCTCCCCGCCACCCACCAGCAGTACTGGGACGACTACGGGGACCAGCTGGAGGACCTGGGCTCCTGGTACGACAACGCGATCCTGACGCTGACCGTCCCCACCTACATGGAGGACGTCAACTCGATCCCGGACCTGCTCGACCACGCGGACGACCTGGACAACCGCATCGTCGGGATCGACCCGGGCGCCGGCCTCACCGACACCACCCAGAACTCGGCCATGCCGGGCTACGGGCTGGACGACGACTTCGAGCTGGTGACCTCCTCCGGCGCGGCGATGCTCGCGGAGCTGGACTCGGCGATCGCCGACGAGGAGCCCATCGTCGTCACCCTGTGGCGTCCGCACCCGGCCTACGCCAAGCACGACCTCAAGGACCTCGAGGACCCCGAGGGCCTCATGGGTGACGCCGAGACGATCCACGCGGTCGGCCGTGACGGTTTCGGCTCGGACTACCCGCAGCTCTCCGCCTGGCTGGAGGACTGGAGCATGAGCGACGACGAGCTCGCCTCCCTGGAGGCGCTGACCGTCGGCGACGACGTCGACGACCCCGAGGCCGGGGCGCGCGAGTGGCTCTCCGAGAACCCCGAGTTCCTGGAGCGCACCCTCGGCGACGACGCCCAGGGCCTCGAGTTCTAGGACTCACGGTGTGTCCCCTGTCACGGGGTGTACCGAATGCCCGTTCTGTCGGGTAGACATACGATGACGGCCGCCTTCACCGCGTGTGGGGGCGGCCGTCGTCTGGGTGAGGTTCCGGAACCGCGCCGACGGCCCCCATGGGGTGCCCCTCACGTCGGCCGGTTCCGCGTGTGTGCGTACGGGGGGAACGAGGACATGAGGGTCGGTCGTGGACGAGGGACGGCGCTGGCGTCCGCCGGGCTGGGCGGTGCGCTCCTGCTCTCCGCCTGTTCGGGGGGCCCGGCCGGAGGCGGCTCCGAGGCGGGCGAGGACCTGCGGGAGGTCAACATCGCGTTGATCGCCTGGGAGGAGGCCGTGGCGGTCACCCACATGTGGGAGGCCATCCTGGAGGAGAAGGGCTACGACGTGACGGTCACCGAGGTCGACGTGGCCCCGGCCTTCCAGGGGGTGGCCGACGGCGAGCTCGACCTGTACCTGGACATGTGGCTTCCGGTCACGCACCACGAGTACATGGAGCGGCACCGGGACAGTATCGAGAGCCTGGGCTCCTGGTACGACAACGCCGTCCTCACCCTCGCGGTACCGGAGTACGTGGAGGACGTGCGGTCGATCGACGACCTCCCCGCGCACGCGGACGCGCTGGGCGGCTCGATCGTGGGCATCGAACCGGACGCCGGTCTGACCCAGGTCACCCGTGACCAGGCCATGCCGCTGTACGGGTTGGACGAGGGTTTCGAGCTGGAGACGTCGTCGGGCGCGGGGATGATGGAGCGGCTGGACGGCGCGATCGCCGAGGAGCGGCCCGTCGTCGTGACGCTGTGGCGCCCGCACCCCGCGTACGCGCAGTACGACCTGCGTGACCTGGAGGACCCGCAGGGCGGTATGGGCGGCACCGAGGGGCTGCACTCGATCGGGCGCGCGGGGTTCGGCGAGGACTACCCCGAGCTGGCCGGGTGGCTGCGCGACTGGTCGATGGACGACGACGAGCTGGCGTCCCTGGAGGCGCTCACGGTCGGCCCCGGGGTCGACGACCCCGAGGCCGGGGCGCGCGAGTGGCTCTCCCAGAACCCGCTGTTCCTGGAGCGCACGCTGATGGACGCGGCCGAGGGTCTGGAGTTCTGACCGGACGGTCCACCGGAGACAGCGGAAGGGGCCGACTCCCCTCGGGGAGTCGGCCCCTTCCGTGCGTACGGGCCGGGGTCAGGGGGCGTAGTAGCCGCCCTGGGCCCCGCCGACGCTGCGTTGGTTGGCCGCTCCCGGCCTCTCGCGCCTGGGCAGCGTGTAGGCGGCCAGGAGTCCGCCCAGGAAGCCGAACAGGTGCGCCTGCCAGGAGACGCCGGGGTGCTGGGGCAGGACCCCCCAGATCATCGTTCCGTAGAAGATGACCACGCAGATCATGATGACGATGTCGACGGTCCTGCGTTCGATGATGCCGCGCAGCACCGTGTAGCCGAAGTAGCCGAAGACCAGCCCGCTGGCACCCACCGTCACGACGTGCGCGGGGGTGAACAGCCACACGCCGACGCCGCTGACGACGGCGACGATCAGTGTGGTGAGCAGGAACCGGCCCAGGCCGCTGAAGGCGACGAGGGCTCCCAGCACCAGGAACGGCAGCGAGTTGCCGATCAGGTGGGCGAAGTTGCCGTGCATGAAGGGCGCGGTCAGGACGGTCCAGGGCGCGTCGGTGTTGCGGGCCTGGATGCCGAACTGCCGGTCGAGGTGTCCCCCGAGCGGGGTGTCGAGGATCTCGAGGACCCACATGGCCGCGAGCATCCCCGCGACGGTCAGGATGGCGGTGATTCTGGACTGCTTCACCCCATCGAGACTAGATGAAGCTGCCTTGGGTCGGTATGTTCCCGGGGCGCGTGTGGGCGAAATGATCTGTTGTGTTCACAGATGACTGCTGTGTCGCGCCCGTCCCCGGGGTGGCCGTACCGGGCTGTCAGGAGGTCAGGGAGCGCTTGCGCGGCGGGATTCCGGACACGGCCATGAACGCCTCCACCTTGGCCGGGTTGGTCATCCCGGTGAGCGGCAGGTAGGTGCGAGAGGTGCGGCGGCTCTTGAGCGAGGGGAAGCGCTTGGGCCGACCGGTGTGGTCGCACAGGCCCAGGGAGCGGATACGGCCGGGCAGCACGTAGTACGAGCCGATGTCGACGAAGGGCACCCGGACGACGTAGTCGCCTCTCTCGTAGCGGAACTCGTCCTCGGAGACCTCCAGGACCGGTGCCTTGATCCGGTGTCCGTCGAAGGCCGCGGCTCCGCCGAGGAGGGCGAGGAGGACGCCGAGCACGATGTTGGCCCAGTGGGCGGGGTCGACGGCCACGACCACGGCGCCCAGGGCGACCAGGGCGTAACCACCCCACAGCTCCACGTACTTGCGGCCTACGGGGCAGACCAGGCGGACCGGTTCGGACACGGCGGATGCCTCTCTCGCTGGGCGGGGCGCTGAGGATGACGGAGGCCGTCACTGGGAACCCTATCCGCTTCGTGGGTGCGGCCATCGCTGTTTCGGTCAGCTCGTGCGTGGGGTTCCGGACAGGGGCAAGGGGGTTTCCTCCTTCGTGTCGCTTTTGATCGAGTGGTGATCGGGTTATCCCATGAATTTCGCGCTGGGGTGTCGGGCGGTTCGCGGGCGGAGGATGCGGCCTTCCGGTGCTTGTTTCATGCCTTATGCGAACTTTGTGTTGTTTGTCCTGTTCTCTCTCGGTAGTTGTTCGCGCCGGGGTCGTAGTCAAACGACGTTTACGTTTGTGTTTTTGTCGCTTCCGGCCGTGATTGACCCGCTGTGCTTTTCGGGTCTGTCCGAATCCCGCTGTCCCGAGGTCGCGTCCTTGGTGTCTGCTTGACCTGGCATGATGTGGAGATGTCCTGGTTGTTGCCCGTGTATTCGGAGGGTGTGTCCCAAGGTGGGTGGGCGCGGGTGCGAACTGGTTGCGGATGGGTCACGAAACCGGCATTGGGGCTATACAGACATTTCGCTTAATGGTCTTCTAATCGACTAATCGCCTAGTTTTGGTGGGTTGTGTCCCGCGGGGCGCCGACCCATGGCCTGTACGCATGAATGATCAAGGGTGTGACTATGTTCAAGCGCCGAAAGACGCTGGCGCTCGCCGCCGCGGCGACGTCAGCGGTCATGGTGGCCAGTGGTTGCGGTGGCGGAGGGGGTGACGGCGGCGGTGGCACCAAGGAGGTCACCTGGGTGATCAACAGCCTCCCCGGTGCCTGGCAGGCCACCAGCGTCGCCGGTGGCAGTGTGTACGTCATCCAGATGCTCTCCGGTGTGCTCCCCTACACCGGCCAGTGGCAGCCGGACGCGACGTACGAGTACAACATGGACGTCCTCGCCGAGGAGCCCCAGCTCATCAACGACGACCCCGACGAGGGTCCGTTCGAGTGGACCGTCACGCTCGCCGACGACGCCGTCTGGAGCGACGAAGAGCCGATGACCGGTGAGGACCTGCGCGTCTCCTGGATGCTCGGCACCAGCCCGGACGAGGGCTACTGCGGCGGGTGCGACCCCCGCTCCTCCGCCAGCAACGACAAGGTCGAGTCCGTCGAGGTCGACGGCAAGACCGCCACCTTCAAGCTCAAGGAGGGGCTGGCCGACCCGGAGTGGATGAGCCTCTTCGACGCCCACAGCCAGACCGGCGGCTTCGTGCCCGCGCACCTGGCCGAGGAGAACGGCTGGGACGTCGACGACGCCGACGACCTGGGCGAGTACTACGCCTGGCTGCACTCCGAGCGGCCCGAGTGGTCCGGCGGTCCGTACATGATCACCGCGGGCGACCTGGAGAACGAGGTCGTCAAGGAGCCGAACCCCAACTGGTTCGGTGAGATCGAGCCCGCGCTCGACAAGATCACCATGCCGTACAACGCCGAAGAGGGCACCTTCGTCAACGCCTTCATCAACAACGAGATCGACGGCGCCAACCCGGCCGACTACAGCGAGGACGTCATCCTCCAGCTCCAGGACGTCGCCAACGCCGAGGTGACCGTCGCCGAGGGCGCCACCTGGGAGCACATCGACCTCAACCTGAGGAACGAGAAGCTCCAGGACGTCGAGCTGCGCCGCGCCATCTTCACCGCGATCGACCGCGACGACATCGCCAACCGCAACTTCGGCGCCGGCTACCCCGAGTACGAGCTGAAGAACAACCACACCTTCGGCGCGGACAGCCCCTACTTCGTCGACCACTACGAGAACGAGCCCCTGGGCACCGGCGACCTCGACGAGGCCCGGAGCATCCTGGAGGAGGCCGGCTACGAGGGCTTCGAGTCCGGTGAGACCCTCACGCTGGACGGCGACGAGATCGGCCCGTTCCGCCTGCGCAGCACCGACTCGACCGTCCGCAACACCTCGGTCCAGCTCATCCAGGCCCAGCTCTCCGAGATCGGCATCACGACCAACATCGAGATGACCGACGACCTCGGCGGCATGCTCGCCGCGGCCGAGTACGACATCGTCCAGTTCGGCTGGTCCGGTTCCCCGTACTTCGTGACCACCCCGCAGCAGCAGTGGCACTCCGAGAGCGGCAGCAACTTCGGCGGCTACGCCAACGACGAGGTCGACGAGCTGACCGAGGGCGTGGACAACGCCCCCGACCTGGACACCGCCGCCGACCTGTCCAACCAGGCCATGGCGATCCACGTTCCGGAGGCCTACGTCATGCCGATCATGGCGGAGCCGAACTACTTCTTCGCGAACTCGGACCGCCTCGTGAACGTCCACGACAACCTTCAGTCCAGCTACCGAGCCACCTACAACATCGGTGAGTGGGACGTCGCCAGCTAGTCCGGCGCACCACCCAGGTCCGGCCCCGGGACACCCTCCCGGGGCCGGACCGGTCCTCGTCCACCCCTGAAGGATCACTCCCATGCTCGTTTACACGACGCGGCGCATCCTGGGCGCGATACCCGTCCTGATCCTCGCGTCCATCCTCACCTTCGTGATGATCGACATCTCCGGTGACCCGCTCGCCGACGTCCGGATGGCCCAGCCACCGCCCACCGAGGCCGTGCTGCAACAGGCGGAGGAGCGGCTCTACCTCGACCGCTCCATGCCCGAGCGGTACTGGCTGTGGGTGACCGGGATCGGCGGAAACGGCGACATCGGACTGCTCCAGGGGGAGTTCGGTCCCTCCACCCAGGGCGCCCACTACGACATCGGCACGGCCATCGCCGAACGCCTGTGGACCACCCTGCGCCTGGTGGGCGCGGCCATGGTCTTCGCGCTGGGCCTCGCGATCATCACCGGCGTGATCAGCGCGCTGCGCCAGTACTCGAAGCTCGACTACACCCTGACCTTCGTCGGCTTCCTCGCCCTGGCGCTGCCGACCTTCTGGTTCGCGGGCATCATGCAGGCAGCCGGGGTCAAGTTCAACCAGCTGGTGGGCGAGCAGGTCTTCGCCACGATCGGCGACGGCCGCTTCCGAGCCGAGGGCGCGCCGTTGTGGGACCAGTTCCTCAACGCCTTCGCGCACATGGCGCTGCCCACGATCGTGCTCATGCTCATCAGTTTCGCGTCGTGGAGCCGCTACCAGCGCACCTCGATGCTGGAGGTGATGAACAGCGACTACGTGCGCCTGGCGCGGGCCAAGGGCCTGCGCAACCACACGGTCATCAGGCGCCACGCGCTGCGCACCGCCCTGATCCCCCTGACCACCGTGGTGGCCATCGGCGTCGCGGGTGTCATCGACGGGGCCATCCTCACCGAGGTGGTCTTCCAGTGGCGTGGTCTCGGTGACTACTTCATCACCGCGGTGGACAAGAACGACTCCTTCGCGCTGATGGGATGGCTGCTGCTCAGCGGCGTCATCGTCATCCTGGCCAACCTCGTCGCCGACCTGCTGTACGCCGTGCTGGACCCGAGGATTCGCTATGAGTGAGAACGGCATGTCGAAGAGCGCGCGCCGTGACCCGGCGAAGAAGCGCGGGAGCGGCGCGGACCAGACCCAGCTCCAGACCATCCTGATCCGGTTCACGCGCCACCGGCCCGCGATGATCAGCCTGGTCCTCCTGGCGGTCATCGCCCTGTTCGCGTTCGTCGGACCCTTCCTCTGGACGTGGGACCACACGGTCTACCGGGAGATCCCCAGTAACCAGCCCCCGTCCGGCACCCACCCGCTGGGCACCTCGGCCGCCGGGCACGACGTCCTCGGCCAGCTCATGCGCGGAGCCCAGCAGACGCTGAAGGTCGCCTTCACCGTCTCCTTGCTGTCCACCGCGTTCGGGTCGCTGTGGGGCGCCACCGCCGGGTACTACGGCGGCAGGGTGGACGCGCTCATGATGCGCGTCGTCGACATCTTCCTGATCGTCCCGCTGCTCGTGGCCGCCGCCGCGATCGCGGGCAACAGCGGGGCCGGGACCTCCTGGTCCGCGATCGCCTTGATCATCTCGATCTTCTCGTGGGCCACCATCGCCCGTGTGGTGCGCGGCGTGGTGCTGTCCCTCAGGGAACAGGAGTTCGTCGAGGCGGCCCGCGCGTCGGGCGCCTCGGCACCGTGGATCATCCTCCGGCACCTGCTGCCCAACGCGGCCGGACCGATCATCGTGGCCGCCACCCTGCTGGTGGCGGTGGCCATTCTCGCCGAGGCGGGCATGTCCTTCCTCGGGCTGGGCATCCAGCTGCCGGACATCTCGCTCGGCCAGATGATCGGCAGCGCGCGCACGGCGGTCTCCACGCGACCGTGGCTGTTCTATCCGCCGGGTGTGCTGCTGGTGCTGATCTGTCTGACGATCAACTTCATCGGTGACGGCCTCCGGGACGCCCTCGACCCACGACAGACCAGGGTGCGGCGATGACGACTGAGAACGAGAACGGGGGAGGCACCGCCGTGGCGGACACCGACGACGTGGTGCTGGAGGTCAGCGACCTCAGCGTCACCTTCCCCTCCGACGACGGCCCGCTGCCCGCGGTCCGACAGGTCTCCTACCAGGTGCGCCGGGGCGAGGCCCTGGGCATCGTGGGGGAGTCGGGATCGGGCAAGTCCGTGACCTCCATGGCGATCATGGGCCTGCTGCCCAGGAACGCGAAGGTGGAGGGCTCGGCCCGGCTCCTGGGGCAGGAGATCATCGGGCTGGACGACAAGGCGATCAGCGAGGTCAGGGGACAGAGGATCGCGATGATCTTCCAGGACCCGCTGACCTCGCTCAACCCCGTGTACACGATCGGCTACCAGATCGCCGAGGCCGTGCTCGCCCACCGGAAGGTGGGCAAGAAGGCCGCCATGGCACGGGCGCTGGAACTACTGGAGATCGTGGGCATCCCGTCCCCGGAGCAGCGGCTCAGGCAGTACCCGCACGAGCTGTCCGGCGGTATGCGCCAGCGAGTGGTGATCGCGATCGCGATGGCCAACGACCCGGACGTGATCATCGCGGACGAGCCCACCACGGCGCTCGACGTCACCGTCCAGGCGCAGGTGCTGGAGGCCCTCCAGCGGGCGCGCGCGGAGACCGGGGCCGCCCTGGTGCTCATCACCCACGACCTCGGCGTGGTGGCCGGGCAGGTCGACCGGGTGGGCGTGATGTACGCGGGCCGCATCGTGGAGATGGGGTCGGTGGAGGAGGTTTTCTACCGGCCGCGTATGCCCTACGCGCTGGGGTTGCTCGGATCGCTGCCGCGCCTGGACGGCGACCGGAGCGACCGGCTCACCCCCATCCTCGGCGCTCCGCCCTCGCTGCGGGACCTGCCGAAGGGGTGCGGGTTCGCGCCGCGCTGCCCCATGGCCCGGGACCGCTGCCACGAGGAGGAGCCCCGGCTGCTCCTCGTCGGCGAGGGCGAGGGAGAGGGTGGTGCGGCGGCCTCCGAACACACCGCCGCCTGCCACTTCAGCGAGGAGCTCGTGGAAGCGGAGGCCAGCGACCTGTTCAGGGCCACCTCGGTGGACACCGAGGGCATGGCCTCGGTCGCCGAGATGGAGGCGGCCGAGTCGCAGGTGGTCGAGGCCCGCGAGGAGTACCTGGAGGAGCTGGGCGCGGACGGCGCCCGCGACGTCTCCTCCACCGAGGAGCCGGAGGTCCTGCTCTCCGCCACCGACCTGGTCAAGCACTTCCCGATCCGCTCCAAGGGGTTGCTGCGGCGCAGGGTCGGGGCGGTACAGGCGGTCTCCGGGATCTCGCTGGACCTGCGTGAACGGGAGACCCTCGCGCTGGTCGGCGAGTCCGGCTGCGGCAAGTCCACCACGGCACGGCTGCTGCTGAACCTCATCAAGCTGACCTCGGGCGAGGTCACCTACATGGGCCAGCCGCTGCACGGGCTGTCCGACCGCCGGATGCGGCCGCTGCGCAAGGACCTCCAGCTGGTGTTCCAGGACCCGTTCGCGTCCCTGGACCCGCGCATGACCGTCGCGGACATCATCGCCGAGCCCATGCGCATCCACGGGAGCGGCCACCGGGACGCCCGCAAACGGGTGTCCGAGCTGCTGGAACTGGTGGGGCTCAACCCCGAGCACGGCTCGCGGTACCCGCACGAGTTCTCCGGTGGCCAGCGCCAGCGCATCGGCGTGGCCCGCGCGCTGTCGCTCAACCCGAGGGTGCTGGTGCTCGACGAGCCGGTCTCGGCGCTGGACGTGTCCATCCAGGCGGGCGTGATCAACCTTCTGGAGGACCTCCAGGACGAGCTCGGGCTGTCGTACCTGTTCGTCTCGCACGACCTGTCGGTGGTCAAGCACATCGCGGACCGCGTGGCCGTGATGTACCTCGGCAAGATGGTGGAGACGGCCACCACGGAGCAGCTGTTCAGCGCTCCGGCGCACCCGTACACGCAGGCGCTGATCTCGGCGATCCCGCTGCCGGACCCGGTCAAGGAGCGGACCCGGGAGCGGATCACCGTCACCGGTGACATCCCCAGCCCGGCCAACCCGCCCTCGGGCTGCCGGTTCCGGACCCGGTGCCCGAAGTTCGCCGAGGAGCTTTCGGACGCCGAACGCGCCAGGTGCGTGGAGGAGCCGCCGGAGTTGCGGGACCGGGGCACGGGGCACCGTGACGCGTGCCACTACTCGAAGGCGATCGAGCTCATCTAGCGCTGGTCCGACGGGGCGGGCGGGGTCTCCCCACCCGCCCCGTCGTCGTGTACGGGTCCTTCTCTCGGGGTGCCTCCGTGCCGCCGAACCGCCCCGGGTGTCCTGGCGTGACGGGAGTCCGTGGGCTAGGTTCGCCTGGCACACTCCTGTTCGGTCCCACCCGAGGAAAGACATGACCCCCGTACCCCCTCGACGATGGCTCCCCGCGCTCGTCGTCGCACCCTTGGTGGCCCTCACGCCGGTGGCGCCGGTGTGGGCCGACACCGCCGACGCGGCCCAGCGCGCCGACGACCTGCGTTCCGACATCGACGCGATCCTGGAGGACCCGGCCCTGGCGGGGGCGACCTCCGGCGTGGTGGTCACCGACGCCGCCTCCGGTGAGGTGCTGTACTCGCGTGACGCGGACACCCCGCTGCTGCCCGCCTCGAACGTGAAGCTCTTCACGGCCGCCGCGGCCCTGGAGGAGCTCGGAGCCGACCACACCTTCGACACCGAGGCCGTGGTGGAGCGCCGCCCGGGCCGGGGGGACGTGCCCGAGCTGTACCTGGTCGGCGGCGGCGACCCGACCCTGAACGCGGAGGACCTCGACACGATCGCCGCCGAGGTGGCCGCCTCCGGGGTGACCTCCGTCGGCGACCTGTACGCGGACGACTCGTGGTTCGACAACCAGCGCCTCGTGGACGACTGGTGGCCCGAGGACGAGCCGTACGCCTACTCGGCGCAGATCTCCGCGCTCACCGTGGCCCACGGCGAGCGCTACGACACCGGTGTGACCGAGGTGACCGTGACCGCCTCCTCGGCCGGTGAGCCGGTGAGCGTGGACCTGGGCGCCGCCGAGGGCTACGCGGAGCTCGACAACCGGGCCGCCACCGTTCCCGCGGGGGAGGGCACCGGGATCACGGTCGACCGCCCTGTCGGCACCAACACCCTGCGGGTCACCGGGTCGCTGTCGGAGAACGCCGGTCCCGTGGTCGCGCTGCGCACGGTGGACGAGCCCGCGGGGCTCGCCGGGCACCTGTTCGCCCAGGCCCTGGAGGAGAACGGCGTGACCGTGACGGGCGAGGTCACCCGGGGAGAGGTGCCCCAGGACTGGCACCGTCCGCGCGTGGTGGGCGACCACACCTCCATGCCGCTGGGCGAGGTGCTGGTCCCGCTCATGAAGTTCAGCAACAACGGGCACACCGAGATGCTGACCAAGACCCTGGGCCGCGAGGTCTCCGGCGAGGGATCGTGGGAGGCGGGCCTGACCGTCCAGGAGACCGCGCTCCAGCAGCTGGGCGTCGACACCTCGGACCTGGTCCTCACCGACGGCTCCGGGCTGTCCCGGGGGAACCTGGTCACCGCGAACACCGTGGTGGACCTGCTCGACAGCGTCCAGGACGCCGACTGGTACCCGGTGTGGCACGACTCGCTGCCGGTCGCGGGCGACAGCGACCCGTTCGTCGGGGGCACGCTGGCCAACCGGATGGGCGGCACCGCCGCTGAGGGGGTCGCGCGGGCCAAGACCGGCACCATGTCCGGGGTGAGCGCGCTCTCGGGCTACGTGGAAGGCCCGGACGGCGAGCTGTACTTCAGCGTCGTCAACAACGGCCACACCGGCGGTGCGCCGCTTGGTGCGCAGGACGCCGTGGTGGTCCGGCTGGCCGAGTACCTGGGCAACCAGGGCGGCGCGGCCACGGTCGCCCAGCGCGGCGGCACCGTCGCCGTCGAGGGCGGGCAGGTCGAGTGCTCCTGGGATCTGACGTGCTGACCCGCTGATCAGCCTGATCCGCGCACCTGAGGAGGGCCCACGGGGAGACCCCGTGGGCCCTCGCGCGTTCCCGCCGGGAAGGGGGCGGCGCGAGCGCGGGTTGTCCACAGGCTGGGGACCGAGGCTGTCGGCCGATGCCCTGAGGTGGCAGTGTTGGGGCCCCACCCCTCATCCGGCTGAAGGACGTGATGGAAACGCTCACCGTCACCTCGGTGTTCGGCATGGTCGTCAGCCAGGTCGTGTCACTGGTCGCGCTGGTCCTGGTCCTCCTGGGTCTGGGCACGCTGGCGAGCCGGCTCATGGACGTGCCGTTCAACCTGCCCAGGCTGGCGCTGGCGGCGCTGATCGGTGCCCCGGTCGGCTCGGTGGGCGCGATCCTGGCCTACTACGGCAGCTTCGAGGCGCTGAACTCGCTCGAACCCGCGGACCTGGACCACCCCGGGTACATGTCGCTGATGCTCTTCGCCATGGCGGTGGGGGCCATGCTCGCCTTCGTCGCGCTGGAACTCCTGCTGCCCCGGGGCACCCGGTTCCGGCCGGTGGCCATGGTCCGGGAGGCGCGCAACTGGTTCGGGCGGCTCGGCCGGTACCGGCGCATCCTGTGGATTCTCGCCCGGCACGGGCTGGGCGGCTACGTGCTGGGCAGACGCGAGGGAATCGAGGACTCCTCGGTGCAGCGGCGCCTGGCCCGCTCCCTGGCCCGGTCCATGGAGGAGGCCGGGGTGGTGTTCGTCAAGCTGGGACAGGTGCTGGCCACCCGGCGGGACCTGCTGCCCCCGGTGTTCGTGGAGGAACTCGGCCGTCTGCACAGCGAGGTCGCGCGGGTGCCCTTCGAGGAGATCCGCGCCTGCGTGGAGGGCGAGCTCGGCCGACCGTACGACGAGGTGTTCGCCGAGTTCGCCCCCGAGCCCCTGGCGGCCGCCTCCATCGCCCAGGCCCATCCGGCGCGGTTGCACGGGGGCGAGGAGGTGGTGGTGAAGGTGCAGCGCCCCGGGATCGTCCCGGTGGTCCGCAGGGACCTCGACATCATCCGCAGGATGGCGCGGCGGTTCGAGGAGCACACCGACTGGGGGCCCGCCATCGGGGTGCTCGAACTCGCCGACGGATTCGCCGAGGCGCTGTTGGAGGAGATGGACTTCGAGACGGAGGCCGCCAACATCGCGGCCGTCGCGGACGCCACGAGCGGCTCCGGGGTACGCGTTCCCCGGGTGTACGAGGCTTACACCAGCCGCCGGGTCCTGGTGATGGAGCGCCTGCACGGTACCCAGGTGGGCGGACGCGAGCTCTCGGCGCAGGAGGGGGAGCGCCTGGCCCGGGTCCTGCTGGACTGCCTGCTGGAACAGGTGCTGGTCAGCGGGATCTTCCACGCCGACCCGCACCCGGGCAACATCCTGGTGCTCGACGGCGGCGGTGTGGGGCTGTTGGACCACGGGTCGGTGGGGCGGTTGGACGCCCAGACCCGTGAGGCCCTCCAGATGATGCTGCTGGCCATCGACCGGGGCGACGCGGTGCTGCTGACCGACACCCTGCTGGACGTGGTCGACGACCCGGGCGACGTCGACGCGGAGCGGCTGCGCCGTTCGCTCGGCCAGTTCATGGCCCGCTACCTGCACGGCGGCACCACCTCGAGCATGCGGATGTTCACCGAGCTGCTGATGCTGGTCACCCGGTTCGGGCTGGTGCTCCCGGGGGAGCTGGCCGGGGTGTTCCGCGCACTGGCCACGCTGGAGGGCACCCTGGTGCACCTGTCGCCGGGGTTCGACACGGTGGCCGAGGCCAAGCGCTACGCCGGAGCGCGGATGTCCGAGCAGTGGGGCACCGGGAACCTGCGGGAGGTGGCGTCCGCGGAGCTGGTGGCGCTGCTGCCCACGCTGCGACGGCTTCCGCGCAGGCTGGACCGCATCACCGACCAGCTGCACAAGGGTCGGTTCACCGTGCAGGCCCGGCTGTTCGCCCACCCGGAGGACCGAAGACTCCTGCGCTCGGTGGTCTGGCGCGCGGTGATGACGGTGCTGGCGGTGGTCACGGGATTCATGTCGGTGGGGCTGTTCAACGTGACCGAGACGCCTGGGGTGTCGTGGGAGGAGCTGGCCACGCACACGCAGGCTCTGAACCTGCTGGCCTGGCTGCTGCTGGCCGCCACGGCGATGTTCGTGCTGCGTCTGCTGGTGGACATGGTCCGGGACGGCCGTGGCCGGGGGCGCGGACGCGTGTGAGGGTCAGCCGTTGACCAGGCGGCGCAGGACCCGGTACACCTCGTCGGCGTCGGGAGGGGGGCTGGTGGTGCAGCAGCACAGGAAGTAGCCGTTGGCCGCCGCGGTGACGCCCGCCCGCGCCTCGGGGTCGGGGAGGTAGGGCGCGAAGAAGGCGTCCACGGCCGCCGTCCAGCGGTCGGTCTGCTCGCGCAGGGCGGGTCGCCGGGCGGCGAGGAGGAACAGTTCCATCTCGGCCAGGGCGTGGGTGCGGTCGCTCTCGGTGCCCTCGGCGATGAGTGCCGCGAAGCCGCGCAGGGCCTCGTCGGGGTCGTCGGCGAGCGCGCCCATCTGTTCCACATAGGCGTCGTTCACCCTGGTCAGGGCGGCGACCAGGAGGTCGTCGACGGCCGCGTAGTAGTAGGTGACGGTGCTGGGAGGGACGCCCGCCTCGGCCGCCACGCGTCTTTGGGTGACGGCGGCGACACCGTCGCGCGTGATGACGTTCATGGTGGCGTCCAGGAGTAGGCGACGCCGCAGTTCGCCCTTGCGGCGGCGGCCGTCACTGATGGTCTCGGGGTCGGGGTACCGGGTGCTCACGTTGCCCATCCTGCCGGTCGGTCGCGGCTGGTCAGTGCTGGCCTCCCATCTCCAGGGCCATGACCCCCGCGATGACCATGGCGATGCCGCCCACCTGTATCCAGGTCAGGGACTCACCGAGGAAGACCACCCCGATCACGGCGAGGAGGGCGACCCCCAACGCGGCCCACACCCCGTAGGCGACTCCGAGCGGCATGCCCCGGTTGGGGGTCTGGGACAGCATGTAGAACGCGCCGACGTAGCCGACGACGACGAACACCGAGGGGAGGAGGCGGGTGAACCCCTCGGAGAGCTTCAGGGAGGTGGTGGCGAACACTTCCAGGACGATCGCTCCGGCGAGCCAGAACCACGGCATGTGTTTCCCCTTGTGGCGGTGGGGCCGGTGAGGCCCGGTGAAAGTTGTCCGAATGCTCAGGTTTCCCCGGAGAACAACAACCTGAGCGAACGAACAAGATTCTAGGTCGGGCATGATGGCAAGGCAAGTGGAGTCGCTTCCGGGCGGCCCGAAACCCCGCCCCCGACGGGCCGCCCGTGTACCCCCTGGGTGTATTCTCGTCGCTTCCGGGTGTCCCGGGTCGACGGGTTCCGGATAACCGCTGTATACCGATGCGCGCGAGTTCAGAACCTTTTCCGCGCCGGAGCGTCTTACTCAGAGCAGTAGGTCGGGTTCGAGTTTCAGCTATGGAGGTCCAGACGTGACGGGGAAGTCCCACCCGGCGGTGACGCGTCGGTTCGGCATCGGCCTGGTGGCGCTCGCTCTCGCAGCGACCGCCTGCACGTCCGGTGACGCCGAGACGCAGAGCAACGCCGATCCCGCCGACGCCGAGCCGGCCGAGCTGACCATCACCCCGGAGGCCGGTGGTGAGGAGATCGCGCCCAACACCCCCGTCCGGGTCAGCGCCGAGAGCGGGGTCATCACCGACGTCCGGGTCGACCAGGTCGTGGTCGGCGAGGCGTCCGCCGAGGGCGACGGCGAGGGCGAGGGCGACAGCGACCTCTACGCGATGACCGGCACCCTGAACGAGGACGAGACGGAGTGGGTCAGCGACTGGAACCTGCGCCCCGGCTCGGAGATCGTGGTGACCGCCACCGGAGCGAACGAGGCCGGTGAGGAGACCGAGTTCACCACCGAGTTCACCACCCTGGAGGCGACCCCCGGACAGCGCCTCGAACTGGTCTCCAACTTCCCCAGCTCGGGCGACACCGTCGGCGTCGGCATGCCGATCGTGATCAACTTCGACATGCCCGTCACCCACAAGGCGCAGGTCGAGAACTCCATGAACGTGGTCGCGGAGCAGGAGACCGTCGGCGCCTGGAACTGGGTCACCGACCAGATGGCGGTCTTCCGCCCGGAGGAGTACTGGGAGCCGTACCAGAACGTCACCGTGGACCTGAACCTCGCGGGCGTCGAGGCGTCCGATGGCGTCTACGGGGTGCGCAACTACCAGATCGACTTCGAGATCGGCCGCGAGCTGATCGCGACCATGCACGTGCCCGACCACGAGATGGTCATCGAGATCGACGGCGAAGAGGAACGCGTCATCGAGGTGAGCAACGGGGCGGCCAACCGCCGCTTCGACACCACCACCACCGGCACCCACGTGATGATGGAGCGCTACGAGCAGCTCACCATGGACTCGGCGACCGTGGGTATCCCCGAGGACGCCCCCGGCTCCTACAAGGTGGACGTGCAGTACGCGGTGCGCACCTCCAACAGCGGTGAGTTCGTCCACGAGGCGTCCTACAACGGCAACATCGGCTCGGCCAACACCTCCAACGGGTGCACCAACCTGCGGATGGACGACGCCCGGTGGTTCTTCGAGAACACCCTGATGGGCGACATCCTCGACACGACCGGCACCGACCGCGAGTTCGAGTGGGACAACGGTTGGGGCTACTGGCAGAAGTCGTGGGACGAGTGGCTGGAGGGCAGCGAGACCGCCGACCCGCAGTCGACCACGTACGGAACGCCGGGCGCCGTGCACGGCGAGGACCTGTGACCGCCTCCCGGAGGCGCTGAACCGACCCGGGGCGTCACGGTGCGACCGCACCGTGGCGCCCTTCGCGTTGTGCGATCCCTCGCTGTCCGCGCCTTCGCCGTTCGGGCCTTCGCGCGTTCTCGTTCGTGACTCGCGCCGGGGTGCTCGGTGCCGGTGGTGTCACCCCGCGCGGTTCAGGCCCCGGCGCGCTCCAGTCGGGCGACGACGGCATCGATCACGAGTTCGGTCACGGCGGCCATGTCCACCGCCTCGGGTTCCAGCAGCCACTGCACCTGGAGCCCGTCCATGGCGGCGAGCACCGCGGTGGCCGCCGACCGTGCGGGGGAGTGGCCGCTCGGCCCGGGCGTGCTCGCTGCCTCGCGGTGCTCGGGGCCGATCCGGTCGAGCACCGCCTCCTCGACCTCCCGGCGCAGCACGGCGTAGCGTTCCCGGAACCACTCCTGGGCGGGGTGGTCGGCGGTGGCGCTCTCGGCGGAGAGCACTGTGTAGAGCCGTGTGGTTCCGGGGCGCTCGGCGTTGCGGTCGGCCGTGGTGACGAGGTGGTCGAGCATGCCCCCGCCTTCGGGTGCCGGATCGGTGGAGTCGCGCAGCTCCAGGACGGCGGTGAGCAGGTCGGTCTTGGAACCGAAGTGGTGCAGCACCCCGGCGGGGGTGATGTCGAGGACCGCGGCGATGTCGGTGAGCGAGGAGTTGTGGAAGCCCCGCACGGCGAACACCTCGGCGGCGGCGCGCAGGATCTGGTCGCGCCGGTTCACCCGTCGGCGCTGCGGGTGCCCGGATGGTCGCCGCTCCTCCAGGGGGATGGGGGCGGGGGGCGTCTCGCTCATGCCTGCTCTCCACTTCCTCGTGCCACGGGCCGGGGCCGCCGTTCCCGTCCGCCCCACGCTATCGAGAAGCCGGTCCGCCCCCTCACCCGATGAGGGCCCGGGCCCGCGCTCCGGGGCCCGGTGTTCAGACGGTGAGGCCGCACAGAGGGTCGGCGCAGGCGATCCGGTGGTGTCCCAGCAGGAGTTCGGGGCGGTCGCCGTCCGTGGGCAGGACGCGCACCGGCGCGTACCCCGAGGGGTCCTCCGCGCTCATCCGGAGGGGCAGATCGTAGGGGTCGAGGAGTTCGGTCGTCTCCCAAGCGGCGCAGCCGGGGTCGGCGCAGGCGAGGAAGGTCAGCATTCCACTGGTGCCGTCCACGAACGCCACCCTGGGCCGGTCGCGGTCGTCCACGGCCAGACCGGGAGGACCGTGGAGGGAGTTCACCGAACCGCCGCCGAGCGGGAGCGTGTCCCACTCCGAGCAGGCGGTGTCGCGGCAGTCCCGCAGGTACACCTCGTCGTCGCGGTCCCCGACGAGGGGGCGTCCGTCGGAGCGCGTCACCTCGGCGGGCGGAGCGGGGACGTCGTATCCGCCGGGTAGGCGGCCTTCGGCCAGCGCCTCGAACTCGTCCGGGGACAGCCGCTCGGTGGTCACGCCCGGTGCGCCGTGGGGGTTGACTCCCAGCGCCGCACCGCTGGCCAACGCGACCAGCACGAGGGAGGCGGCCAGGGCGACGGCTGCCAGCAGGCGGCGCGGAGGAGCCCCGGGGAGCGTGCCCGCGCGGTGCGGGCGGTCGGCGACCAGACGCGGTCCGGCGGGGCCTCCGAGCGTCGACGCGGCGGCTGATCCGTCCCGGGGGGCCCACAGCGCCTGGCCGGTCAGCAGCAGGACGGGCAGCGGGGCGAGCACGAGTACCAACAGGACCTTGAGCCCCAGCCCGGTGCCCAGGGCGAGGCCGGTCCCCGAACCGGCGAGCGCCTCCGTCACACGGTCCTCCACCGTTCCGGGCAGGAGGAGCAGGGCCCCCAGCGGAAGGAGGCACAGCAGGTGCGCGGCGCGGCGGCCGCGTGCCAGCAGCCAGGCGGCGCCGATCGCCTCGGGCAGGGTCAGGCCGTACAGGACGGCGATCGGCGGGCCGAGCAGGAGCGGTGTCGCCAGCACCAGCATCAGCGTTCCGAGCAGGGGCCACACGAGTGTGGTCACGGACCACGCCATGTCTCCCGTCAGGGCGGAGAACAGCATGATCCAACCCGCCCCGGCGGAGCCCAGGGCGAACGCGGCGAACACCAGGAGCAGCACGGACCACAGCGCCAGCCCGGGCAGGCGCCGCGCGACGGAGCGGACCGCGGCCCGCGCGTCCAGGCGCCGGTCGAACAGGACACCGGCGGCGACCAGGGCGCCCACGGCCAGGCCGATCACCCAGCCCACGAGGGTCAGGGCGTCCGCGAACCAGCCGGAAGTGAGCTCGACGTTGCCGAGGGAGATCGACGTGCCGGCGCCGAGGGGCGTGGGCGGGGCGAGTACTTCGCCGTCCACGACCCGGGCCCCCTCGGTCCCGCCGAGGTCGAGGAGCGCCCCGAGCAGCTGCCCGGGGACGAGGGGCAGGGCGGTGGCCGCCAGGAGGGCGAAGGGGGCGCGGGCGTAGGCGGAGACCGGGAACCACAGGACGGCGCCGAGGGAGCGCGGCGGCCGGAGGACCGGTCGCGCGTCGTCGGGGGTCGGGGGGCGGTCTTCCTGGGGGGAGGGGGACACGGAACCTCGGCGGTACGGGGGGTGGGGGCGGGGTCAGCCTACCCTCGGTCCCCGGACCACCTCGCTGAGGCAGGCGTTGCGGGCCCCGCCGGGGAAGTCCCCGGCACGCGGAGGTACGTGCTCGGCCGCCAGCCGTCGCATGCGCTCCTCGCTGGTCGAGCCTGGCTCGGGGCAGTACAGCATCACCCGTTGGTCGGATTCGGGGACGTGCAGCACCTGGCACTCGAACTCCAGGTGGCCGACGAGCGGGTGCTCCACGCTCTTGTGGAGGACCCGGCGCTCCTGGACGTCACGCTCCTCCCACAGTGCGGTGAACCGAGGGGAGGTGCCCAGGAGGGTCGTGACCAGCCGCTCGATGCCGGGGTCGCCCGGGTAGCGGGCGTAGGCGGCACGCAGGTCCGCGACCGAGCCGCGCTCCATGCAGTCGGCGTCGGAGCGCCCGGCCACGCGGGGGTCGTCGTCGGCCATCCGGAACATCCACGTGATGATGTTGCGCTCCGACGGGTCGGCCGCGGCCATGTCCCCGATGAAGTGGGTGGCCAGGGCGTTCCAGGCGAGGACGTCGTACCGGGCGTCGAGGACGTACGCGGGGGTGGCGGTGAGACTGTCCAGCAGGTGCTGGATCGCGGGGGAGACCTCGCGGACCGGTCCGCGGACCCGGGGTGGCTCCTCCCCGGCCACGCGGAACAGGTACGCGCGCTCGTCGGAGGTGAGCATGAGGGCGCGGGCCAGAGCGGAGAGCACCTGGGGGGAGGGGTTGGGGCCGCGCGCCTGTTCGAGCCGCACGTAGTACTCGACCGACATCCCGGCGAGCTGGGCGACCTCCTGGCGGCGCAGCCCGGGGGTGCGCCGTCTTCCGGTGTCGGGGAGGCCCACGTCGGAGGGGACGCGGCGGGCGCGTCGGTCGCGTAGGAAGGCGGCGAGTTCGGTGCGGTCCGCCATGGCGGCCTCCTCGTGTGGGGTCCTCGGTGGTGTGGGGGCGGGGCCGGGCCCGACTCCAGGATGCACGCCGGGGCCGCCGGTGACACTGGTACCGCTGATACCACCCTTGGGAGGTCCCTTTTCCCGGGCGGGCGGGGCTTCCACGATGTGCTCATGAGCGAGAACCGGGCTATCGAGAACACGACCACGAACACGAACACCGAGGGGAGCGGAACGGGCGAGGGCGCCAGGGTCGCCCTGGTCACCGGCGCCAACAGGGGGATCGGGCTGGAGACCGCCCGGCTGCTGGGAGGGGAGGGCATGACCGTTCTGGTGGGCGCGCGGGACGCCGGGCGCGGGGCCGAGGCCGAGCGGACCCTACGGGAGGAGGGCCTGGACGCGCACGCGGTGTCGCTGGACGTCACCGACCCGGTGAGTGTGAAGGAGGCCGCGCGGAGGGTGGAGGACGAGTTCGGTCGGCTGGACGTGCTGGTCAACAACGCGGGCGCGGCCTTCGGCCTGGGTGGGAGCCCGAGCACGGCCGACCCGGAGCGGTTCCGGGACCTGTTGGAGGTGAACACGCTCTCCGTTGTGAGGGTGACCAACGCGTTCCTTCCCCTGGTGCGCCGGTCGGACGCGGGGCGCGTGGTGAACGTGTCCAGCGAGGTCGGGTCGATCGGGGTCCTGACCGACCCCGACGGCCCCTACTCCGGGCTCACCGGGTCGCCCGGCTACCCCGTCTCGAAGACGGCGGTCAACATGCTGACCGCCCTGTACGCCAAGGAACTCGCGGGGACGCCGGTGAAGGTGAACGCCGCCAACCCCGGGTACTGCGCGACGGACCTGAACGGGCACAGTGGCTCCCGTACCGCCGAGCAGGGGGCGCGGGTGAGTCTGCACCTGGCGACGCTGCCCGAGGACGGTCCGACCGGGGTGCTGTGGGGGCACCTGGCCTCGGAGGAGGACCCGGAGCGCTACGGGGTCCTGCCCTGGTAGCGCCGTGTGGTGCGGGGCGCGTGTGCCGGGGCGGTGGACGGAGGGGGTCCTTCGCCGCCCCGGTGCCCTGCCGGGTTCACGTCGCGCTGGTGGCGCGGCGGCGGAAGAGGGTGTAGTCGGCCCCTCCCTCGAAGGTGGTGCTGCTGACCCGCTCGAAGCCGGCGGGGTCGAAGGCGGCGCCCTCGAAGAGGGGGCGGCCGTGCCCGGCGACGACGGGGTAGCGCTTGATCATGAGTTCGTCGATCTCGGGGAGCAGGTATCCGGCCATGGCCGGACCGCCGACGATGACGATGCCGAGGGGGCCGTCCTCCTCCTTGAGCTCACGGACGGTCTCCAGCGGGTCGGTGGCCACGATGGTGACCCGGGGGTCGGTGTCGGGGTCCAGGCTGCGGGAGAAGACGATCTGCCGCATGTGGTCGTAGGGGCTGGTGACGCCCTCGTCGAGGGCGACCTGGTAGGAGCCCCGCCCTTGGAGCATGGTGTCGAAGTGCTGGTTGGGGGCGTCGATCCCGAGGTGGGCGCGTGCCACGGTGGGCAGGAGCTCGGGGTACTCGTCGACGTGGAACCGGCCGTTGTCACCGAGGTCGCCGCTCGGGTCGGGGGCCTCGTAGAAGTCGTGGGAGTTGTCGGGGCCGCAGGCGTAGCCGTCGATCGATACCGCGACGAAGTAGGTGAGGGTTCGCATGTGTCTCCTTGGAGGGTACTCCTGCGGCCGGTTGACCACTAAGATTGAAGTACTTCAAGTAAAGTACTCCATGCATAGTGGTTTGCCAAGCGGTCCCGTGGGATTTCTTGCAGAGAGGGAGAAGCACATGGTCAGGAACCCGGAGCGGCGCGCCGCGCTGCTCGACGCCGCCATCGACGCACTCGCCGAGGAAGGGGCCAGGGGCCTCACCTTCCGGGCCGTGGACACCCGGGCGGGGGTGCCCGTCGGGACGGCCTCCAACTACTTCGCCAACCGGGAGGACCTGCTCGCCCAGACCAGCGTGCGCACCTACGAACGCTTCATGCCCGAGCAGCGGGAGTGGGAGAACGTGATGGAGGGGCCCCGGGACCGGGCCAAGATCGCGGAGGTCATGCGGGCCACGGTCGCGCGCCTGGCCGCGAACCCGAACGTGTACCTGGCCACGCTCGAACTCCAGCTGGAGGCCACGCGCCGCCCGGGTCTGCGCGCCGACCTCACGGCGCGGGTCCGCGCCGACCTCGACGCCAACATCGCCTTCCACGGGCAGTCCGGCATGCCTGGCGGCCGCAGGACCGTCCTGGTCCTCTACCTGGCGATGAACTGGCTGGTCACCGAGCACCTGACGCTGCCCGGAGTGTTGGCCTCCGAGGGCGATCTGGAGGGGTTGGTGGACCTCGTGGTGGAGCAGCTCACCCTGGAGGGGTGAGCCTACGGGGCCTCACGCGGCCCGGCCTCCCGCGGCCCTGCGGCGTGCGGTCCTGGGGTGCGCGGTCCCGGTTCACCAGGCGCCCCGGGACCGCACCGCGCCCGGTTCACCAGGCCCGGACACCCACCGGGGCGGGCAGCCGCTCCGGCAGCCAGGTCCAGGTTCCGTCGTTCTCGGTGAACCGGCGCTGGACGCCGCTCACCTCGCCGATCGGGTTGCTGAACACCGCCCGCCAGTCGCCCGCCGCGTGCTCCTCCAGGTAGAGGCTGCTCGCGTCGGTGCGCATGCGCACCGCCTGGAGGGTGTGGGAGGAGCCGTCGTTGAGCTGGATGCGGTAGTAGGCCATGGGATTCCCCTGCGTGTCGTCCTGGAAGGTGAGGACGGTGGAGTCCGGAACTCGCGCGTTCGGCGAAGCTGGAGGAACTGTCTCCCGGGTGCGGCGTGACCTCCGGGCGGGCCGTGAGGTCGAAGGGCGCGCGGAATCAGGCGCCGGGGCGGGAAACGGGCGCGGGTGCCGGGGCACCGTGCTGTCCGCGCTTTCCGGACTCTACGCACCTCGCGCCGCACACGCAGGGTGAACGGGCGAACCCGAAGTGAAATCGCGGGGAACGGTGGCCCTCACTCGGGCGTCGGGGTCCGCCCGGTGCCGTGGGCGTCCTCGGCGTCCTTGGCGGATTCGGTGCCCCGGGGCTCCTCGGAGAGCCGGGCCCTGGCCTCCATCAGGGCGAAGCCGAGCAGGTTCCGGCCGCGCCAGTGACGGGGGCGCTCGGCGTGCTCGTGGTCGCGGCCCAGGCCGATGCCCCAGATCCGGTCGCGGGGGCTGGCCTCCACCAGCACCCGCTGTGCCGTGCCGAGCAGGAAGGCGAGCAGGTCCTCGTTCTGCCCGAACTTGGCGACGCTGCCCCGGACCACGATCTCGAACCGCTCCCGCTCCCAGACCCGCTGGTCGAACCCGCGGACCTGGCGGCCGATCGTCTTGGCGTCGCGCGGGTGGCCCGCCGCGACGATCCGGTCGTGGGCCTCGGCGTCGCCGAACAGCCGGGCCTTCCCGGCCATCATGAAGTGCTCGGCGGTGGGGAAGGAGACCCCGTCCACGGAGAAGTCGGCGGGCCACCACTGGGAGAGGCAGCTCGCCGACACCCCGGCGGCCGGGGGCCTGTGCCCCCAGAAGTGCAGGTACTTGACGCGTCCGTCGACCCGGAGCAGGTCCTCGACCGACCGGGCGTCGGCGGCGTGGTGCAGGTGGTTCATGGCGCGAGAGTCTGCCACCGCGCGAGGACGTTCCGGTAGCGGGTTTCGGTCAGTCGAACTGGAACGAGCGCTTGGCCAGACCGTGCCAGAACCCGTCCACCGTGGACGCGGACGCCCGGTGGTCGTCGAGTCCGGCGCCGAGGGCGACGAACAGGGGCGCGAAGTGGTCGCTGCGCGGGTGGGCGATCGCGGCGGCGGGCGCCTTGTGCCGGAAGTCCAGGAGGGCGTCGACGTCGTGGTCGAGCACGGCCCGGTGGGTCCAGTCGTCGAACTCCACCGACCACGCGGGGGCGTCGCCGTGGGTGCTGCGGGACATCTCCCGGAGGTTGTGGGTGGTGAACCCGCTGCCCAGGATGAGGACGCCCTCGTCACGCAGGGGAGCGAGGCTGCGGCCGAGTTCGAGGAGGCGGGCCGGGTCGAGGGTCGGCATGGAGACCTGGAGGACCGGGATGTCGGCCTCCGGGTACATCTCCTTGAGGGGGACGTAGGCGCCGTGGTCGAGGCCCCGGGCCGAGTCCTGGTGGACGGTGCCACCTGGACCAGTGGCGAGTTCTCGCACGCGGTCGGCGAGTTCCGGTGCGCCCGGGGCGGCGTAGGTCACGTCGTAGTAGCGTTGCGGGAAACCCCAGAAGTCGTAGGTCAGCGGGGTGGCGTCCGTGGTGGCGCCGACGGTGAGCGGTGCGTCCTCCCAGTGCGCGGAGACGACGAGGATCGCCTTCGGGCGGGCGAGCGCACCAGACCAGTCGGCCAACTGGCGGGTCCACTCGCTGTCGTCGGCGAGGGGTGGTGCGCCGTGGCTCAGGTACAGCGTGGGCATGCGTGTCGCCATGACGGCCTCCGGACTCGGGGTTGCGGTTCGTGTTCGGTGCAAACACAATTGAACGCTCAAGTATTTCTGGGGGCACTGGTCCATGGCGGAGACGCGCTGGCTCGATGACGGCGAGCAGCACACCTGGCGTGCCTTCCTGATGGCCGTCAACCTGCTCGACGGGGCGCTGGACCGCCAACTCCGGCACGACTCCGGGCTGCCGCACGCGTACTACCAGATCCTCGCCATGCTCTCCGAGGCGCCCGGCCGGGAGCTGACCATGACACGGCTGGCCCGACTACTGCGTTCGTCCCCCAGTCGGCTCTCGCACGCCGCCGCGCGGCTGGAGGGTGAGGGGATGATCCACCGCTACAAGCGGCCGGAGAACCGGCGCACCGTGATCGTGGAGATCACGCCCGTCGGGTTGAAGGCGCTGGAGGACGCCGCGCCCGGGCACGTGCACGAGGTGCGGCGGGTCCTGTTCGACACCCTCAGTCCGGAGCAGGTGGGGCAGCTGCGGGAGATCTCCGAGTCCATGCTGTCCGCCCTCGACCCCCAGGGCGAGGAGCCGCGGTACCCCGACCCGGACGGTATCGGCGTCCGCGACTGAGCGGGATTCTGTTCGCTGGCCTGACCTGGCCGAACCCGGGGCAGTGTGAACTCGGTCATCCGGACGCTATGTGTTCGGCCGGATACGTACTACCATGCTGCTTCCCGGGAAAAGGTTGTGACCTCAAGTGTTGGGCTCGTCCCCACACGAGCAACCCGACATCGGGATACCCGCTACAGCAGAACAGGAACAACCATGACCGAATCGCTCAGAGTCAGGATCGGCGACCTCACCGCCCTGATCGCCAGGGTCGTCATCGGGGTCGTCTTCATCGTCCACGGCATGCCCAAGGCCACCGACCTGGGCAGCGCCGCCCAGGGCTTCGAGGCGTTGGGTGTGCCCTTCCCGACGCTGTCCGCTTCCATCGCCGCCGCCGTCGAGGTCGGGGCGGGCGTCGCGCTCGTCATCGGCTTCGCCCTGCCCCTCGCGGGACTCTCCCTCGCCCTGATGATGGTCGGAGCGTACTTCTTCGCCCACGTCGGCGCCCCGTTGGTCGGCGGCTTCGAGTTGCCGCTGGTCCTCGGTGCCGCGGCGCTGGCGCTCGGCTTCTCGGGCGGTCGCCACGCGGTGGACCGCCTCATGCCGTGGGGCCGCGTCCGCCCGGCGCGCGGAACCGAGCAGGTCGCGCGGGCCTGAACCGCACGCACTGACTCGGCGTCCGTCCCGACCCGGGGCCCGTGAACTCACCCCTGGTCCGGACTCGCACCCGCTGACGCGGCCGTCCACACCGGTGCTGGGCGGCCGTTCGTGCTGTCCGGGGTCCTCCCCGGACCGGCAGGCCCCTCGCGAACGCGCGCTCTCCGGAAACGGGCCCCGCACGGTACGCGGAACCTCTCCGGTATGCGGAGCCCCCACCAACGCGCGGGGCCGGATCGGCGTCTCAGTGGTAGGAGATCGACACCAGGCCCGCCGCCGCGAAGTTGCCCGCCGCGAGTTCGTCGCGCTGGATGATCCAGAACACGCACGCGGTGAAGCCGGGGTCGTCGGGCATGTCGAGCTGCGCCTGGGCCAGCAGCGCCCAGCCCCCCTTCTCGTCCTCCGGGGAGGAGCCCATGATGGGCGGGTCCTGCGGCGAGTAGGCGTAGCCGCCCAGGTGGAGGGTGTCGTCCCACTGCGGGAGCCGCTGGTCGTGGTCCTGCAACCGGTACTCGTCGAAGAGGCGACGGACCTCCGGGTGCGGCAGGACGGCGTCGTCGGCCGTGTCCGGCAGGCACGGGAAGGTCCGTGCGTACAGGGGACGTGACTCCAGGGCGGGGAAGTGCTCCTCGTCGTCGGGGACCGGCCGTTCGGTGGTGGGTGTCCCCGCCGGGACGTGGATCACCGAGCGGGAGTCGTCCAACAGCGCGAACCCGTCGGGGTCGGTGCGGCTCGCGAAGAACAGCAGGTGGCCGTCGCGCGGGAGCGCGAGGTCGCACGCGTCGGCGGGCAGGGCGGCGCAGTCGACGGTGGCGACCAGGTCGAGGCCGCTGTCCCACTCGACGCCCTCGGGGAGCGCGGGGAGGCCGCCGTAGCGACCGACCGGGACCCCGGTGTCCGCGTGGTCCGGGGAGAGTTCCGCCTGGGGGAGGGCCAGGCTCAGGGCCAGGTCGATGGCGTGCTCGGGGACGCCCTTGGCGCGGGCGGCGTCGCGGTAGGTCTGGTGGCTGTGCATAACGGACATGCTGCCCTAGTCGGGCGACATTTCGCCCCGTCGTGAAAACGGCGGCGAAAGCGCTGGTGGCGCGGGGTGGATTCGTGAAGTACCGCTTCGACGTTCCTTTCGGTACTCGGCGCTCTCCTAGCCTGAGGCCAGGAGCGGAGAGGGGAACGCGGTGCGGGAGAGCTCAGCGAGCAACACGGCGGGGGACGTCGCCTCTGACGGGACGCTGGTCCAGGCGTATTCCATCAGTGAGTTCCACCAGCATTTCCATGGGAAAGGGGAAAGGAAGGCCTCGTCGGAACGCGTCGACCGCGATCCCTGGGTGGAAAGCGCGGCGGAATCCGCACTGTGGGGGCGCGTTCCGGCCGACCGCGACGCGGAGCCGTTCCGCCGCGCCGCGATCGCGTTCGTCCAGGACCTGGTACCCCTGCGCGACGAGGCGCGGGCCCGGCTGGCCGACGACCCCTGGCTGGACCACGGCGCGCCCCTGCGTTTCCACGAACGGCTGACCGAGCTGCTCGGCTCGCCTGACCGGAGCGGGGACGCGGACCTGTACCCGGCCGAGGCGGCACTGTTGGTGTTCACGCCCTTCCTTCTCCGCGTGTACGAACTCCGACGGGCCGCCGAACGTGCCACGCTGGGGCCGGGCTCGCTCGTGCCCACCGCGTCGCCCTCTCCGGACCGGGCCTCCTTCGAGGCGTTCGCCGCCGAGTACCGGGGCCTCACGGAGCGGGTGCTCCGGCGGAGGCAGGACGAGGAGGCCGTGGGCTGGTGGCTGTTCCACCGCTGGATGGCCAGGGCGGAGAACGGCGAGGGGATCGAGGATCTCTGGGAGAGGGCGCCGCGACTTTTCCACAGGCTGTGGAAGAGCGACCGCATCCGCCACTTCCTGCACGGTCTCCGGCTCGGGCGCGGGGTCTGCAACGACGAGTACCTGGCCGACCTGCGGGAGAACGAGTACGTCCCCGCCGAGGGCGCGCAGTACCTACGGGAGCGCCGACTGGCGCTGACCATGGCCCTGGGGCTCGCGATGGCCCCGGAGCCGACCTCGCTGTCGGACACCGTGGTCGAACACCTCGCCATCCCCTACCCGGTGGACCCGTCACAGGTGCGGCGGACCGTGGCCGAGGCGTGCTGGCGGGGCGACCCGCACCTGCTCAGTTTGGAGGCCGAGTGCGGCCACGAGGCGGTCATCGAGGGCCTGCACCAGTACGTCGAGCGGGCGGACGAGCTGCTGCACGGCATCCACCGGGTTCTGGGCGGCAGGGTCGCCGGGCTGCCCGCCCGACTCTCCTCCGACCGCGTCGAGCCCGCGCGGGGTGCCTTCGAGAGCTGGGCGCGGTTCCGGATCGACGAGCGCCGGGCCCGCGAACTGCTCACCGGCGAGCAGCTGTACAAGAACAAGGACCTGGCGATCCGGGAGCTGTACCAGAACGCCCTGGACGCGTGCCGGTACCGCAGGGCGCGGACCGAGTACCTGAACCGGTCCTCCCTCGCCCACTACCCCTATGAGGGCGCGATCGAGTTCGTGCAGGGGGTGGACGAGGACGGGCGCCCCTACGTGGACTGCTCCGACGACGGTGTGGGCATGGGGGAGGAGGAACTGCGGGGGGTGTTCTCCCACGCGGGTTCGCGGTTCGCCGAGGAGTCGGGCTTCCTGTTGGAGCGGGAGCGGTGGGCGCGCGAGGACCCGCCGATCCGGCTGTACCCGAACAGCCGGTTCGGGATCGGGGTGCTGAGCTACTTCATGCTCGCCGACGAGATCCGGGTGACCACCTGCCGCATGGGCGCGGACGGTGTGCTGGGGCCGGAGCTGGAGGCGGCCATTCATGGCCCGGGGCACCTGTTCCGCGTGGTCCGGACCGGACGGGAGCGGCGGACCCCCGGCACCACGGTTCGTCTGTACCTGCGGCCGGACACTGCGCAGGCGGAGTGGTCGTGCGTGGAGGTGCTGAGGAGCGTGCTCGGTATCGCCGAGTTCCGCACCACCGCCACGGGCGACGACCGGCACGTGTGGGAGCCCGGGGTGTTCGCGCTCCGTACACCGGAGCGGAACGAGGAGCCCGTGAGCGGTTACTGGGCAGGTGGCGTCGTCTGTGCGTGGGAGGGATTCCACGAGTGGGCCGACGTCCTGTGGTGTGAGAAGGGCGGGGCCCTCCTCGTCGACGGTCTGCTCACCCGCCCTGGTGGAAACGGAGGGGTCTTCTCGACATCGGCCGCCGGGCTGGACGGTGTGGTGGTCAACCTGCGCGGCTCGGGTGCTCCTCTGGCGCTGTCCGCGGACCGTTCCCAGGTCCTGGGTGAGACGGAAGGTCCGGTCCGGAAAGTACTGGGCGAGGCCGCCGTTGCCCTGATCGACACCGCCAGCCCCCTGCTGTGCACGGAGTGGGTGGCGAGGTTGGCGAACGGCAGCATCGTGCTCGCGGACCTCGTCGCCGAGGCCGCGGTTCGGAGGGGTGTCTCAGCCCCCCTGGGGCTGGGTCGGTACGGCACGAAGCGCCGGGGTTTCTTCCCCGCCGACCTCGACCTGCCCGGCATCGAGCCGTTCACGAGGGGGATGTCGTACCAGCGCCGTTACAGGAATTCACCGCTCTCTCCGCTGGGGAGGGTTCCGGCGCACATCTTCCTGTGGAGGATGCTGGTGCACGGCGACCCGGAGGTTCTCGAGGAACTGACAGCTCTCTGCCCGGAGCTGGGCGTGGTCACCGACGTGCGAGACGCCGTTCCGTCCGACCAGCTCATGGCCGGGAACGATACTCCGCTGTCCGCACCCGGCTTCTGGCGAGGCGACCTGGAGTTTCAGCTGCCCGAGATCCTGCGGACACTCGATACGACCCCGAAGGACTTCCTGGGCAGACTGTGTGATCTCGGGTATCTGCGTATCCCTCGCGCGGTGCTGGCCGCGGCCGATCTTCGTGAACCCGCGTCCGCTCAGCTCCGACAGATCCTCTGTCTGGAACTGGAAAAAGGGGCCCCCGTGACCCCCGTGACCCTGTTCCGCACGGCTCGAGCGCTCGACCTCGATATCCAGGAGGTGGCGTTTCTTCTCCGGTACGAGGGCTTCGACGTGCCCGCGCACGTGGCTTCGGCCGCCGGACAGCCCGTCTTGGAGGAACTGCTGCGGGTTCTGGGCCCGGGGAGGCCGCAGGCCTTTCCGGGCAAGGGAGAGGGATTGCCCGCAGGGGCTCTCTTCGCGCTCTCGGAGTCGATGGAGCGCCCGGTACCGGAGATCCGCGGGCTGTTGAGGGAGTGCGGGGTCGACGCGGAAGACTCCTCGATCCCCGACGACCTCGATCAGGGGTTCGTGCAGTACCTCAGCCCGTTGGGCAACGGCGGCTGGCCGTGGGTCCAGGGGGAGGACGTGATCGCCCCCGCGCTGCTCATCAACTGGGCTCAGGAGATCGGTGTGGAACCCGTGGACATGGTGCGGGTCCTGGGGAAGGAGGGGCTACCGGTCCCGCCCCGTTTCCCGGTTGACGCTGACTCCGGTGACCTGGACCTCCTCTACGGGGAGGGTGAGGACTTCGGGGTCTCGCCGCCGAAGGGGGTGACCTACGCGGACATCATGGAGAGCCAGTACCCGGACCAACTCGACTTGGCATTCGCTCGGCTCCGGGAGTTCGGCTTCGACATCCCCCTCACCCTCCCCGAGGAGTACGACGACCTGGACGAGGCCCTGTTGGCGAACCACCACCTGAGGTGGTGGGGGGTCCGGGTGGGCGACCCCATGCCGCTCGCGCACGTGGTCGTCGCCTCCCGGGAGCTGCACGAGGGAGTGGAGACCATCGTGGGGCGTCTGGCTGGTTATGGGATGGAGGTCTCGCACCGGTCGCTCCCCGAAGGACTGAGCTTCCCGGCCGCCATCCACCTGCTCTCCCAGTACGGGGAGGAGTCGGAGTACCTGAACGCCACGGTCGCCATCGAACTCGACGACCTGGTCCACCTCGCCCACACGGTGTTCACCAGCATCACGCAGGTGGCGTCGTGGTTGGAGCAGCTCGGACTCTCCGTCGTGGACCCGGCGCAGGTGATCCGGGACGCCATCCCGCACATCCCTCGGCGGGTGCCCCTGCGGGGGTGAGCGCGTGCCGGTGGGGCGGCCACCGCCGTCTCTGCCTACTATGACTAGCCATGCGTATTCTCGTGGTCGAGGACGACGACCGGGTGGCCCGTGGCCTGGTCACCGCGCTCCGGGCGGCCTCCTTCGACGTGCAGCGGGTGGCCACCGCCGAGCGCGCCCTCTCGGCGCCCTCGGCCGACGTGGTCCTGCTCGACCTCGGCCTGCCCGACGCCGACGGCATCGACCTCCTGCGCAGGCTCCGCGAACGGCCGCAGACCGCGATCATCGCCGTCACCGCCCGGGGCGAGGAGCGCGACCGGGTCCGGGGCCTGCGCGCGGGCGCCGACGACTACGTGGTCAAGCCCTTCGGGGTCGCCGAGCTCCTCGCCCGCATCGACGCCGTCCTGCGCCGGACCCGCACGGCCCGCGCCGAACCCGAACAGGTCGACCCCCCGTTGCGGGTCGGTGGGCTCACCCTGGACGTCAACTCCCGCGAGGCGCGCACGGACGGCGAGCCGTTGCCGCTGACCCGCAAGGAGTTCGACCTGCTGCGCCTGCTCGTGGAGCGTTCCCCGCGCGTGGTCGCCCGGGACCAGATCCTCGACCAGGTGTGGGGCGCCGCCTGGGAGGCCTCCTCCCGCACCCTCGACACGCACATCGCCTCGCTCCGCGCGAAGATCGGCCCCACGCCGCGCATCCGCACGGTGCGCGGGGTCGGCTACATGCTCGACGAGGCCTGACCCGTGCTCAGGCGTCTGCTCACCGTTCTGCTTCCCATCGCCTTCGTCCTGGTCGGCGCGGTCCTGGTCCCCATCGCGACGGTCATCGCCCAGCAGCAGACCCAGGCCGTGTACGTCGACCGGCTGGGCGACGCGGGCCGGTTCGCCTCGCTGGCCGGAACCGCGCTCCAGGCGGAGCGGAGCAACGCCCTCACCCAGGAGATGTCCCGGTACGAACAGCTCTACGGCATCCCCGTGGTGCTGGTCGCCCCCGACGGCGAGGTGGTGGCGGGCTCGGGATCGACCGATCGGATGCGCGACCTGGTCGCGGACCTCGGCATGGGCTCCGTGATCACCGTGGCGCTGGCCGGTGAGCGGCCGGAGCCGCCGACCACGGTGTGGCCGTGGCGGTCGGACCCGCTGGTGATCGCCGAACCCATCGGCCGTGACAGCGAGGTCGCGGGAGCGGTGGTCCTGGTCTCGCCCACCGATGTCCTGAGCCAGGACATCCTCACCACGTGGGGGTGGATGGCCCTGTTCAGCGTCGTGCCGCTGGCGCTGCTGGTGACGGCCTCCCTCCCGCTGTCACGCTGGGTCCTGCAACCCATCCACCGCCTGGACGCGGCCACGACGGCGGTGACCTCGGGGGACCTGGAGGTCCACGTGGACGCGGAACGGGGACCTCCGGAGCTGCGCCGCCTCACGGACTCGTTCAACACCATGGTGGGGGTGGTGCGCCGGGCCCTGGAGCGCCAGCGCTCCTTCGTCTCGGAGGCCTCCCACCAGCTCCGCAACCCCCTGGCGAGCCTGCGGCTGTCCGTGGAGAACCTGTCCCCCTACCTGAAGGGCCCCGAGGCGCGCGAGGCGCACGCGATCGCGATCGACGAGGCCACCGTCATGCACCGCATGCTCAACTCCCTGCTGGCCGCCACGAGGCTGGAGAGCGTGACCGGGACCGAGGTCGTGGAGGTCACCGGGGTGGTCGACACCCGGGTGGCGCGCTGGAACGCGCTGGGGGAGTCCCGGGGGATCGAGGTCACCACGGACCTGCCCGACCACCTGTGGGCGCACGCCCCGGCGGGCGGGCTGGGCAGCATCCTCGACGAGCTGGTCAGCAACGCGCTGCGGCTGTCGGGCGGCACGCGGATCGAGGTGCGCGCTGAGGACGGCGAGCAGGTCCGCGTCGGTGTGCTGGACAACGGTGTGGGCCTGCCCAAGGAGGAGCGCGAGGCCGCCCTGGACCGGTTCTGGCGTTCGCCCCGGCACCAGAACACCGAGGGCACCGGGTTGGGGCTGCCGATCGTCGCGGACCTGGTCCGCGAGTCGGGGGGTGTCCTCACTCTGGGTGACGGCCTCGCGGACCAGGGGCGGCGCGGGTTCGGTGTCGTCATCACCCTGCCCCCGGCGGCTCCGCCCGACGGGGACTGACCGGTCCGCCGTCCCCGTCCGCCGTCCCGGGCCTCCCCGGTCGCCCGGCCCTCACCTGGCCTCACCCGGTCGCCGGGCCCGGTCGCCGGGCTCAGTCGGCGGGGGTCCGCGCCGACGGGCTCACGTGGATCTGCGCGCCCTCAGAGGCGGGCTTGTTGTCCCGGTACCACCGTTCTGCGCCCGCGTGCAGTGGCACGATCCCGGTGGAGATACCGGTCCGCACGTTGATCTGGGCCGCCTCGGGGCGCTGCTCGGCCAGCCGCGACGCGCCGGTGTACACCGTGTCCGTCACCACGTACACGAGGTCGTCGGGGAGGTCCTGGCGGCACAGGAGCAGGTTCGGGATGGACATCGTGGGGCACGCGGGTATCCCCGCGTAGGTCGTGGCCGGGATGGTCGCGGGGAAGTAGGCCTCCGGGTACACGGTGAGCATCTGGTCGGCGATGTCGGCCAGGTCGACCAGGCGCAGCGGAATCCGGTCCGCGAGGTCGGCGATGGCGGGGGTGGGCAGACCGGTCAGGGAGAACATGGCGTCGATCCCGCCCGACTCCAGGGCCTCGGCGGAGGTGGCCTGGTCGAGGCGGATCACCTCGGGTTCCACACCGGTCTCGGCGAGGATCTGCTCGGTGGTGAACTCGGTGCCGGAGTCCGAGGCTCCGATGGACACCCGCAGCCCGTCGAGGTCGGCCAGCCGCCGCACGGGGGAGTCGGCGGCGACCACCAGGTGCACGAAGCTGTCGTAGAGGCGCCCCACCGCGCTGACGAGGTTCTGCTGCTCGACCTCCGTGGCCAGGACCGAGTCGAGGTTGGCCAGCCCCAGGTGCGCGTCGCCGTCCTCCAACAGGTACAGGTTGTCGTGTGAGGCGCGCGTCTCCACGGGGATCACCTTGTTGTGCGTCAGGCGCTCGTCGAGGAGGACCGCGAGTTCGCCGCCGATCTCCCGGTAGACGGCGCCCGGAGGGCCGGTGGCCACGATGAGCCGGGGCGGGGTGGCGTCGGGCGCGCGTGTGCAACCGGTCACCGCCGCCGCGGTGACGGTTCCCGCCAGGCCCAGGAGCACCGTGCGGCGGTCGGTTTCCCTCGGATGCATACACGCAGCTTAGGCGGGTGGGGCGGTGGTCACGCGCGTGTATCGCGCGTCACTTTGTGCCCCAGGACACACACCCAGCGTGGCCCAATGTCAGAGGAATCCCAACTCTTGCGCAGTTGCGTTGCACACATTCGGGGGTCGTAACAATCATCTCCTCATCAAGAGGTAGTAACCCCCGAGAAACCGGCAGGCAACACGGTGTCGACCGGAGGGGAGTCGCGGACAGCTGCCGTACCAGCACGCAGGAGGCCACACATGGCGATGGAAGCCGACAAGAAACCGGACGACGCTCCGGCCACGACCAAGGGCACACCCGGGGAGCGCACCACGCGGAGCCGGGTGATCGGCTTCGTCGCGGGTCCGCTGGTCGGTCTGCTCATCTACTTCCTGCTGCCGGAGATGGCTCTGCCGCTGGGCGACGGCGACACCGAAACCGTCATGTCGGTGAACGGTGGCATCGTCGCCGCCGTCACCGCCTGGATCGCGATCTGGTGGGCGACCGAACCCATCCCGATCCCGGCCACCTCGCTGCTGCCGCTGGTCCTCTTCCCGTTGCTGATCGACGGTGTCGGGATCGGTGACGTCTCCCCGTCGTACGGCTCGGACGTCATCTTCCTGTTCATGGGCGGCTTCATGCTGGCCCTGGCCATGCAGAAGTGGGACCTGCACCGCAGGATCGCGCTGCTGATCGTGTCGAAGGTCGGTTCCAACACGGTCGGCCTCATCGGCGGGTTCATCGCCGCGACCTTCGTCATCGGCATGTGGGTGTCCAACACCGCGGTGGCCGTCATGATGCTGCCGGTCGGCCTGTCGGTGATCGGCCTGGTCACGCAGTTGCGCAACGGCAAGACGGACGCCAACTTCGCCACCGCCCTGATGCTGGCGATCGCCTACTCCGCGTCCATCGGCTCGGTCTCGACGCTGATCAGCACCCCGCCGAACGTCCTCATGGTCGGCTACCTCGCCGAGAACCACGACATCCACATCGGTTTCGGTGAGTGGATGATGGCCGGCGTCCCGCTCGCCATCATCTTCCTGCTGATCGCCTGGTTCCTGCTGGCCAAGGTGATCTACCCGCCGGAGGTCAAGCGCCTCGAGGGCGCCCAGGAGCTCATCCGGGGCGAGCTGGCCAAGATGGGCCCGATGAAGCGCGCCGAGAAGCTCGTGCTCGCGGTCTTCGCGTTCGCCGCCGGCTCCTGGATCTTCGCGCCGATGCTGGCGAAGAACGACGCCGTCGCCTCGGTCATCCCGTGGATCGGCAGTGTCTCCGACGCCATGATCGCGATGCTCGTCGCGGTCCTGCTGTTCATCATTCCCGCGGACCGCGACAACCGCCTCCTCGACTGGGACTCCGCGCTCAAGCTGCCCTGGGGCATCCTGCTGCTGTTCGGCGGCGGTATCGCGATCTCCTCGCAGTTCACGTCCAGCGGGCTGAGCGCCTGGATCGGGACCCGCGTCGCCATCCTGGAGGGCGTGCCCATGTGGGCGCTCATCCTCGCGGTCGTCGTCCTGGTGCTCTGCCTCACCGAGCTCACCAGCAACACGGCCACCGCCGCCACGTTCCTCCCGATCATGGGCGGTGTCGCGGTCGGTATGGACATCGACGTCCTCGCGCTGGTCATCCCGGCGGTCCTGGCGGCCTCCATGTCCTTCATGCTGCCGGTGGCCACCCCGCCCAACGCGATCGCGTTCGGCTCCGGGTACGTGAAGATCACCGAGATGCTCCGCGCGGGCCTGTGGTTCAACATGACCGCGCTCGTCCTGATCATGTTCTCCATGTACGCCCTGTTCAGCTGGGCTCTCGGAGTACAGGTCTTCTAGTGCCACCCGCGGGCCGACCGAAGTAGAGAGCGGACGGCCCCTTCCCCGGGACGGGGCCCCACCACCTTGGGGCCCCGTCCCGGAACTCCCGGGAACGCCCCTCCCTCCCCGTCACCGTCCGACGGGTGAAGGGAGGGGCGTTCTCCCTGTGTCCGGAGCCCGGATGACGGGGCCTGGCTCAGATCCGCCGGTCCCGGCCCGCCCCGAACGCCACACCCGTCTGGACCAGGGCGAGGACGCCCACCAGCACCAGCACCAGGTCGGTCTCGCCGGTGAGCTGGATGAGGACGCCCGCCGCGATCGGGCCGCAGGCGGCGAGCAGGTAGCCCATGGACTGCGCCATCCCGGAGAGCCGGGTGGTCTCCGCCTGGGTGCGGCCGCGCAGGCCGATCAGGGACAGCGCCACCACGATCGAGCTTCCCGTGCCCGCGCCCGCCACCATGATCCACAGCGGCCCCCAAGCCGGGACCCACAGCAGTCCGGCCATGGCCGCCACGATGAGCAGGCTCACCGCCAGGCAGGCGGGGCGCTGCTCCGCGCGCCGCCCCATGAGCGCGGTGATCGCCAGCCCGGACACCACGCCGGTGATCTGGAACGCGAACAGGTGCCATCCGGCCGTCTCCGGGTCCACCCCGCGTGCGGCCTCCACGCTGGGCAACCAGTTGACCAGGGTGAAGTAGCAGGTGGACTGGAGCCCCATGAAGGCCGTGAGCAGCCACGCGGTCGGCGAACGCCACACCGAGCCGACGGGTTCGGCGGGGGAGTTGGCCGCGGCGACGGGCGCGGGGGAGGGTATCCAGCGGACCCGGGCCGCCCACACCAGCAGGGCGAGCACCACGGGGGCCGCCCACAGCGCGAGCGCGGGCCGCCAGCCCCCCGCGAGCGCCGCGAGCGGCACCGAGAGCCCGGCGCCCACGGCGGCGAACCCGGTCATCACGGAGGACGACACCCCGGTGACCAGGGCGATCCGCCCTGGATGGTCGCGGCGCAAAATCACCGGGACGAGGACGTTACCGAAGGCCACCGCCGCGCCGATCATCGCCGTGCCGAGCCACAGGGCGGCGAGGGCGGGCAGGGAGCGGAGCGCGATGCCTGCGGCGAGCAGGGCGAGCGCGGCCAGGACGACGCGGTCCACACCCCAACGGGCGGTGGGGCCGTGGACGAGCGAGGAGAAGAGGGCGAAGCCGAACAGGGGGAGCGCGGTGAGGATACCGAGGGCGCCGTTGGATAGCCCGGTGGTGGCCCCCACGGCCTCCAGGACCGGGCCGACCGAGGTGAGGGCGGGGCGCAGGCAGGAGGCGATCACCAGGACGGAGCCGGTGGCCAGGGCGGCGCGCGCCCAGGTGCGGGCGGGGGCCTGGGCGGTGGGGGCGCTCACGCGGTGCCGTCCGCGCGGCGGGTGTCGGCGGGGTCCCCGTCACGGGCTTCGTCCTCGACGACGGCGCTGATGAACCCCAGCTCGTCGGCGAGTTCCGTGGCGATGGCGCGCGCGTGCTCGGGGGAGCTGTCCTCGATCGCCGCGAGCAGGCCCTCGTGCAGGTCGTTGAGGCCCTGGACCTCGGGCAGGGCGGTGGTGCGCCGGATGGACTCCACCACGTTCTCCCGCAGCGCGTCGTAGAGCCTGGTGAGCAGCGGGTTGTGCGCGGCCTCGACGACCGCCCGGTGGAAGCGGGAGTCCGCCGCGACGTAGGCGTCGACGTCGTCGGCGCGCTCGGCCTCGGCACGGGCGGCGACCGCCTCGCGCATGGCGTCCAGGTGGGCGTCGGTGCGGTGGCGCGCGGCCCGCTCCGCGGCGGCGACCTCCAGCACGGCGCGCACGTCCAGGACGTGTTCGAGGTCGGTGCCGCCGCCGTGGGCGAGCAGTCCGGTGAGTTCGTCGCTGGCCCGCACGTAGGTGCCGTCGCCCACGCGGGGTTCCAGGAGTCCGGCGGCGGTGAGCGCGCGCAGGGCCTCACGGACGGTGCCCCGGCTGACCCTGAGCTCCTCGGCGAGGCGCTTCTCACCGGGGATGCGGCTGTGCACGGCCCAGTCCCCGGAGGTGATGCGTGCCCTGAACTGCCTACTGACCTGCACGACCAGGGGTTCGGCCCGGGTGGGCTGGGTCATGGACGTCACGGTGGCCTCCTGGTTGTCCGACATTTGCACGGGGAGTCTAGGCATGCGGAGCCGGGCCCACAAGGGTGCCCCCCCGGGCGAGACCCGAAGACGAGGTCCGGGGGATGAGGTCCGGAAGACGAGGTCCGGGGTCCGGCGGCTCGTCGGCGCGGGTGTGTGCGACAATCGCCCCGGCCGCACACCGCACTCCAGCTCGGAGGTCCTCGTGCTGCCCTCGTCCGGAACCGTCACCGCCACGGAGCCCGCCCCTCGCGGTCCGTCGGTGTTCCCGGTCCGCCCTCCCTCGCTCCGTCCGCCCCTCCCCGAACCGGTGCCGACGCTCGGGCGGTGCGCGCATCCGTCGCCGAACGCGGGCGCGATCCACTTCACGGGCGGTGGGTGAACCCGTCGCCGAGACCCGGAGCGAGTCCGTGCCCGCGTCCGCGCGGGGGCAGCCGTCACCGGACGGGATCGTCCCGCACTCGGGCCCACCATGGGGCTCCGGCGCCAGCCAGCACCCGTGTGGTGCGCGCACCCGCAGCCCACAGCCCGTATCCGCGTCGGCGCGCCCACGTTCCGCGCCCGCAGGAGCGCGCTCCCTATTCATCCGATGATCCGTCCGAAGGAGAGTCCGTCACCGTGACCAGTGCCGACCACCCGGCCGAACCCGACCACCCGGCCGAACCCCGGCCCGGCGGCGGGGCCACCGCCTCCCGCGTTCAGCGATGGGTGCTGTGGCTGGGGCCGCTCCTGGCCGCCGCGGCCACCCTCATCTGGTCCGGGAACTTCGTGATCGCCCGGGTGGTCTCCGGGGAGATCCCGCCCGTTCAGACCGCCTTCTGGCGGTGGGCGATCGCCCTGGCCGTGCTCCTGCCGTTCGCGGCCCGGGGACTCTGGGAGCACCGGCGCCTCATCCGGGAGCGCGCCCCCTACATCGCCCTGGTCAGCCTGCTGGGCGTCACGCTCTTCAACACCCTGATCTACGTCGCGGGCCACACCACCTCCGCCACCAACCTCGCCCTCATCGCGGCGGCCTCCCCGGTGGCGATCGCGGTCTTCGCGGCGGTCGGCGGCGAACGGCCGTCACCGCGGCGGATCACCGGCATGGCGGTCGCCCTGGTGGCGGTGGTCGGTCTGATCACCAAGGGCGACCCCGCTGTGCTGATCGGCATGGACCTGGCCACCGGCGACCTCTGGATGCTCGCGGCGATGTTCACCTTCGCCGGGTACTCGGCCCTGCTCAGGCGCAAGCCCCAGGAGCTGCCCGCCGTGGTGTTCCTCGCCGCCACGGTCCTGTTCGGCCTGGTCATGCTGCTGCCCGCGCAGGTCGTCTCGCTCGTGGTCCAGGGCGGGTTCACCCCCACCCCCGGGAACCTGTCCGCCCTGCTCTACATCGGGGCCGCCTCCTCGGCGCTGGCGTTCTTCCTCTGGAACCGGTCCGTGGAGATGATCGGCGCCACCCGCGCGGGGGTCCTCTACTACCTCCAGCCCGTCTGTGTCGCGGCGCTCGCCTACCTGACCATCGGTGAGCCGGTCACGGGCGCCCAGGCGGTGTGCGCGGTGCTCATCGTGGCCGGGGTGGCCCTGTCGTCCTCGCGCAGGTGAGCCCCGGCGGACACGACGGAGCCCCGCCACAGGGGTGACGGGGCTCGAAGCCGTACGGGCCGGTCCGGCGGGACCGGACCGGGCTAGGTGTACTGACCATGGAGGTTGAGTACAGCCCGGCAGTGATTTGACAGCAAGAGAGGGCCTCCGACATAGGTGTGGATTGTCTAGATCAACACCTGC